>CBDUUO010000140.1:0-7281 GCA_965370395.1 uncultured bacterium | reverse complement strand
TTACTTGGTCAGCTTTACCACTAAAAATCCGGCGTTTTTTCGCCGGATGAACAGGTTAACGGATTCACCTGAAGAGAGCTGATTCAATATGGCCCGATAATCGCCTGTATTTTTTACCGGCCGGCGGTTAATCTCCTTGATAATATCACCCACCCGGACATCTGCGTCATCTCCTTTGCTGCCGTTTTCGACATGGGTGACAATAACACCGGACGTTTCATCCATATTGAATCGCTGCGTAATTTCAGGCGTTAAATCCGACACGCGGATTCCGAATTCTTCCGCCTGTTCTTTGGGCCGAACTCTGGCAGCCAGTTTTTCCTCAGAACGTTTGGCAATTTTGACCTTAATTGTTTTTTCTTTACCATCGCGTAATATTTTTATCCTGGCACTTTGACCCACAGGAATGCGGGCAATCATGCCGGTGAGCTGGCGACTGGTTTTAATCTTCTTACCATTTACTTCAAGAATAATGTCCTTGGCTTTAATGCCGGCCCGGTCTGCCGGATCGCCTTCAAAAACGTCGGCGACAAATACACCTTTTTTATCTTCAATACCATAATATTCGGCCATATCACCGTTCAAGTCCTGAATGGCTACACCGAGCCAGCCCCGGGTGACTTCGCCTTCGTTTTTGAGCGCCACAATGATATCTTTGGCAAGATTAATGGGAATCGCAAACCCGATTCCCTGGCCGCTGGCGATAATCGCCGTATTGATTCCTACCACCTCTCCTTTCAAATTTAGAAGCGGCCCGCCGCTATTGCCGGGATTGATGGACGCATCGGTTTGGATGAAATCATCATAGGGACCCGATCCGATAACCCGACCTTTGGCACTGACAATTCCAGCCGTCACCGTGTGTTCAAGCCCAAACGGGCTTCCGATTGCAATGACCCATTGGCCAACTTTGAGGGCATCAGAATCCCCCAGTTTCGCGGTCGGGAGGTTCCCATCCGACTCTATCTTTAGCAGGGCAATGTCCGTATTGGGGTCCCGCCCCACAATTTTTGCATTGAATTCGCGTTCATCATTGAGTTTGACCTTTATTTGATCTGCGTCTTCGATGACATGGTTGTTCGTCACCACAAAGCCATCTTCGTCGATGATGAATCCGGATCCGAGGCTGGGCTGTTTGAATTCCCGCTGAAAGTCGTCACCAAAATAACGTTCAAAAAATTCCTTAAAGGGGCTATTTTCCCCCCGGGGGTCGCGATGGAATTGACGAAAAACCGGTCCCCCGCCTTTGATGGTCTTTACGGTTCGAATATTGACAACCGCCGGGCTCACCATTTCCGCCAATTGAGTGAAACTGGCGGGTGCATTGAAATATTCCGTTGATTTGGCATCCGCAATCGATCCGATGAAAGGGTTATCGATAACCATAATTCCGGCGACCAGGGCAATCGTGATAAAAATGAGGTTGATTCTGATAAATTTTTCAATCATTTTATGGACGCTCATAAATGTTCCTCCTTTCAGGAAGGTATAAATGCAAATCCGAATCCCTTGCAAAACTGCAATTTATGTATTAAAGTTCCGACAAATTAACCCGATGCGGAACCCGGATTGCTGCTGTATATAAGATAAATCTATTTTTCATTTTTTCCATATTTTAGCAAACAAAATTTCCAGGTTTTTTGTTCTCAGGGCTGCTTGGAATGGAACAATGCCTGTTTTCCCTGCCTGTTCCGCCATCCCTCAACGCAATCGGATATTGATGACGCTGAAAAGAAGGCATGGTTCAGCCTTGACATCAGGGCTGTATTTTCATTCAGTTGTAGAAATTCAGAGACGTAAAAATACGATCCATTACACGACGTCACACTTTAAATTAGGGAGAACCCCGAGATGATTCAGGTTGAAAACCTTACCAAATATTATCATACGCTTTGCGCGGTGGATCAGATCAATTTCGATATTCAAAAAGGCGAAATTCTGGGACTGCTGGGACCCAATGGGGCAGGGAAAACCACCACCCTGCGGATGCTCACCGGATATCTGCAGCCGAGTTCGGGAAATATCCGTGTTAAAGGATTAAGCATTGATAAGCACATCCTGGAAATCAAAAAGATGTTAGGCTACCTGCCCGAATCCGCGCCGCTTTACCATGATATGCTGGTCTTTGATTACCTGAATTATGTAGCGGCTATCCGGGAGATTAATGGCGATCAAAAGCTTGCGCGCATTCGCCGCGTTGCGGATCTCTGCGGCACAAATGAAGTCATGCATCAACCGATTGGCGAGCTTTCCAAAGGCTACAAACAACGCGTGGGGTTGGCCCATGCCATGATGAATGACCCGGAAGTTCTGGTTTTAGATGAACCGACTTCGGGTCTCGACCCCAATCAGATCGTTGAAATCCGTAAAATTATCAAAGAAATCGGCAAAGAAAAAACCATCATCATTTCCACCCATATACTGAGTGAAGCCGAGGCGACCTGTGACCGCATCGTCATTATCAGTCAGGGCAAAATTGTTGCTGACGGCAGCACCGAAAACCTGAAGCGGTCCGGCGGCGGGAAAAACATCATGCATCTAAGTCTTCAAAATGCAGATTTTGAAACCGTGCAGAAATCTTTAGCGGGCATCAATGGGATTGAAAATGTTACCCGTATTTCTGAAACCCATACCGTTTTAAACGTGAGGCTCAGCTATCAGTCAACAGATGACCTGCGGCCGGATGTCTATCGCAGGATCAAAGAAACTGATTGGACCCTTTTAGATTTCCATCAGGAGACCCAGTCCCTGGAAAATATTTTCCGCGAACTTACCAAGGAGAGCTAACATGCGTCAGGTTGTCCATATTTTCCGAAAAGAATTCGGTGCATATTTTGTATCTCCGATTGCCTATATCGTCATTGCCATATTTCTTCTGGTAACCGGCTGGTTCTTTTTTACAACCTTTTTTCTTTCTAATCAGGCCAATTTGAGAATATTTTATACCCTGCTGCCGATTGTGTTTGCCTTCGTCATCCCGGCGATCACCATGCGATTGATATCCGAAGAAATCAATGTAGGCTCCGATGAAATCCTGCTCACCATGCCGGTGACCTTTCGTGATGTTATTCTCGGAAAATTTTTTGCCAGCGTTGCCCTCATCGTTGCTATGCTGATCCCAACCGTTGCATATCCGTTGACTGTTTCTTTAATGGGCCAACTGGACTGGGGCCCGGTTGTCGGGGGATACGTCGGCGCGGTTTTTCTGGGAGCGGCTTTTTCTGCCGTCGGATTGTTTGCCTCCGCGCTCACCCGTAACCAGATCATTGCGTTTATTATCGGATTGGCGATCTGTTTTACACTGACCTTAATCGACAAAATGCTTTATTTTCTTCCACGGTCATTGCTGGGTGTTTTTGCCTATCTGGGGGCCGACTTCCATTTTCAAAACATCGCCAAGGGTATTATCGATAGCCGAGACATTCTGTATTTTGTAAGCATCTGCTTTGTCGGCCTTTACGGGGCTTATCTGGCGCTGCTGCAAAGACATTAAGGAGAATAAAATGCCGGGCAAAAAAAGATCGGAGAAATACATTAAATTTTTGGTCTATTTGATTATCGTCGTACTGGTAAATGTGGCGGGCATCACTCTTTTTTTCCGAATGGACCTGACCGCCAATAAAATGTATTCGATCTCCAATGCCAGTAAAAAAGTGGTATCCACATTGGCTGAACCTTTGACCATAAAGGTCTTTTTTACAAAAAACCTGCCCGCTCCCCACAATAATACCGAACGCTACCTGCATGATCTGCTGGAAGAATATGCCATTTATGCCAACAACCATTTTAACTACAGCTTTTACGATGTCAGTGCCGAAGAAGGTGAATTGTCTGAAAAGAGCCAGAAAAACCAGAAACTGGCAAATAACTACGGAATTCATCCCGTACAAATTCAGGTCATTGAAAAGGATGAAGTCAAATTTCAACGGGTATATATGGGAATGGTCATCATCCACGGCGATCTGATTGAGCGCATTCCGACCCTATCCACAACCGTCGGGCTGGAATACAAACTGACAACTGCAATCCAGAAACTAAATAATAAAATCAGCGCATTGCTGGGTCTGCAGGATAAAATACAAATTAAACTATATTTGTCATCCTCCCTTTATCAGATAGCCCCTCATATCGGCCTGAAAAGGCTTTCTCAAATCCCCGATGAGCTGGAAAAGCTTGTCCAGGAGCTAAATCAAAAAAATTATGATAAACTCGAATTCGAATATTTTGACCCATCGGCGGATGAAGAACTGGCGGCTATCGTTAAAAAGTATAAAATCACGAATGTCAAATGGCCGGCTTTGGCCAAAGGCACGGTTCCGCCCGGAAATGGCGCCATTGGTCTGGTAATGGAATTTGGCGAGCGTGCTCTGGTGGTCCCCCTGCTGCAGGTGATTAAGATTCCCATCATCGGCACTCAGTATAAATTATTGACTGCCGGAGAAATGCAAGAACTGATTAACAAAAATGTCGAAGCCCTGATCGATATCAATGAAGAGCTGGGGTATCTTGCAGATCACGGAACACTGGACATCAGCGGCGCCTCACCTTTCGGCCAGACGGCCCGGCTGAATCAGGATTCGGTGTTGAATTTTCGATCGCTAATCTCGCAGAATTACACCTTAAAGTCGATCAACCTCAAGACGCAATCGATACCCGATAGCCTGAAATCCATGGTCATCGCCCGCCCCACCCAGCCTTTTTCCGATTATGAGCTGTTTCAAATCGACCAGTTTCTCATGAAGGGTAAAAACCTAATCTTAATTCTTGATCGATTCCAGGAAATTCGGCCCACCAATCAGCAGGGCGGAAGTTTTGGCGGCCAGCAACCAGTCTATGTCCCTTTAGATACCGGACTCGAGAAACTGTTGAGCCACTATGGGATTCGGATTAAAAATTCATACGTCATGGACGAAAATTGCTTCCGCCAGCAGTTACCGGCTCAACTCGGCGGCGGCGAGCGGCCGGTTTATTACGCACCGATTATTAAAAGCCGGTTTATCAACAAAGAACTGGAGTTTATGAAAAGCATCAAGGGGATGATCGCTTTAAAGATATCGCCACTGGAATTGGACCCGGAACGCCTGACCGCCAATGGTCTGAAAGCCACCCGCTTGGTGGCTTCCTCGGAGAAATCATGGGAGATGAGCGGGCGAATTACATTGAACCCGATGTTCATTCAGCCACCGTCCTCAAAGGAAGAGATGCAAAGCAAGCCATTGGCGTATATTCTGGCGGGTGAATTCCCGAGCTACTTTGCCGACAAACCCATCCCGCTAAAAGAAATCAATGAAAATGAGTCCGACAATCAAGACCAGAAAGCTGCCGGGCAGAAAAAGCAAAGCGAAATATCCGCTGCGCAGTCTGAAATCGATCTTTCGAAAATCGTAGCCAACGGTCAATACCTTGCCCGGGGCAAACCCGGCAAAATCTTTTTAATGGCTTCAGCCGATATGCTGAAAGACAATGTGCTGGATGCCGGCGGCAGGGGGCCCAATGCGACTTACATCCTGAATGTCATCGATTACCTCAATGACCGCGAAGACATTGCCGTCATGCGCGGAAAAGAGCAGCGCTTCAACCCGCTGCATGATACCAAAGCGGGCACAAAAACGTTTGTCAAAACATTGAATATCATTGGCCTGCCTTCCCTGGTGGTGCTTTTCGGCATCGCGGTCTGGTTCCGCCGGCGTGCCCGTAAAAAAAATATTCAGATGATGTTTCAAAAAGTGTGAGGTTCAAGCGTTGCCAGGTTCAGGGTTCAAAGGTTCAAGAGGTTTCAGGTCTCGGGAATCAATAGTTGTTGGGTGTCAGGTGTCGGGTGTCAGGTGTCATAGGACAGAGGTCAGATGGCAGGCTTTACATCTGTTTAATTGGTTTGATTGGTTTAATTCGTTCAATTGGTTCGGTTTAAGCCAACCAATTCAACCAATGAAACAAATAAAACTAATCTAACAAGCCCTCGAACCCTGAACCTCTGAACCTAACACGTTGAACCTCTGAACCCTGTGAATGGAAAACAAAAATATGAAATTTAAAAAAGAATACATCATCCTTATTCTCATCATCATCGGACTGTCGGTTTATCTGTTTATGCGCAGTTCCGGTCGCACCCTTTATCAACTGCCCGAGCTCGACGGGCTGAAACAGAGCGAAATTACCAAAATTGAAATTTCAAAAGACGGCAATTCGTTTATTTTGAAAAAAAAGGACGACCAGTGGTACCTCGAACCGGCGGGATATCTCGCCGACAAGAATAAGGTTAACGCGATGCTCAACGTTTTTGAGGCCCTTACCCTAACTGCCCTGGTCTCTCAATCAAAGGATTACAACCGCTATGATCTGCACCCTGAAAAACAAATCACCGTAAAAGCCTGGCAGGAAGAAGCGCTGAGGCGAAACTTCGATATCGGAAAAGCCGCATCATCGTTTCGGCATACCTTTGTCAAGCTAAACGGTGACAGCCGTGTCTTTCACGCCAGAGACGATTTCCGGGGAAAATTTGATTTTACGGTCGATAATCTGCGCGATAAAACCGTTTTGTTTTTTAGGACCACCGACATCCAGGAGGTTCAAGTCATCAGGGATCAAGCGTCTGTGAAACTGGTTCGCAGCGAGGTCCCGATCAAGCCGCCCGGATCGCAGCAGGAAAAAGCAGACACCGCCTCTGCGGCAGCCGTGAAATTTGAATGGCAAAGCAGCGATGGGGAAAAAGGGAATGACCAGAAACTCAACCGGCTGCTGACCACCCTTGGCAGTCTGAAATGTGCCGATTATATCAATGACCGCCGAAAAGATGCGTTTTCAGCGCCGATATATGCAGTGAAATTAAAAGGGGCCCGGGATTACCAGCTCGATATCTTTGCCAAGCTTCAAAAGGATGATGAAAACTATCCGGCGGTCTCTTCAGCCAGCGATTACCCATTCTTTCTATCCGACAGCCAGGTGCAGCAAATCATGATAAACCCCGAAGAGATGCTTAAAAAACCTGAATCGGATGAAAAAACATCCGAGCCGCCCAAGCCCGAATAATCGCAAGAGTTGGAAAAATCCATGAATTAATTTAATTATGCGACGAACGTCAGGCATAAGTGGCGGGCGGTGACGGCCCATGCCTGGGTGAGAAGCATGTCAGTGAAAACAGTTCAGCATAACACGACTCCAATGGGGCTATTTTTGCGGTTGCTGTCAAATCGGAGTCACGAAAAATGCGCCTTTTGGTAAAATAAAAAAGGCAAAGCCTTTGCTGACTCTGCCTTCATAATAAATTATTACGTATAATTA
>CBDUUO010000139.1:0-7288 GCA_965370395.1 uncultured bacterium | reverse complement strand
AAGCTAACCTGTCTGAAACGGGACCATCAGGGTATTTACCTCATGGCCGGTGAACGCAAGAAAGCGCTTTAGGTTTTTCCGTGATACCAGCAGTGTACTGGTGTTGACCAGCGGATGAAACTGAAACGTTTCTTGCTCCCACAGCGATTCATCCATAATCAGTTCAACCTTATGGTCGGGATCGTTGATCAGCGCAAAAACGGTTACCGAACCGGGATCCACTCCCAGATATTTTTTAAGACGGTTTGCAGAACCAAAGCTTAAACGGCTGGAACCGATCGCAGCGTTCAGGGCTTTGATATCGACCCGCTTATCAGCCGGCACAATCACCAAAAAATGTCGCCTTCCCTTGTGATCCCGCAAAAAAAGGTTTTTCGTCTTGGCTGCCGGCAGGGGCGGTACAAGGCGTTTGACATCTTCCACCGTATACACCGCGGGGTGATCATACCGTTCGTATTCAATACGATGATCGGCCAAAATTTGATACAGGTCAACCATTTGTTTTTCCTCCTTTTCATTTTGAAAACCATGTCCGCTGGTGAAAGTCAAGGGGCCGGCTCTCAAAAAATAGCTTCTGGATCGCCCTGCCTTTTGACCGGCCCATAATTTCTTGACACTGCCAGCCATAAGCCGTAATAGGTCAACCGGCGATCTATTGTGGGCACTAGGTTCAACTTAATGACACTTTTTTGACCGGAGGAACAATGCAGAAAAGCCAGTTGCTTTATTTATCAAAAACAGATGTTGAATCGGTCGGCCTGACCATGCGTGAAATCATCGATGCGTTAGAGATTGCTTTTCGAGCAAAGGGTGAAGGCCGCACCGAAATGCCTCCCAAACCGAGCATCCATCCCGGCGGCGGGGACAATTTTATGAACGCCATGATAGCTTATATTCCGGACCTCAAATCTGCCGGTGCAAAATGGGTGGGCGGCTTTCCAAACAATTACAAGAAAGGACTTCCCTATATTTCCGGATTGCTGATTTTCAACGATGTTGAAACGGGTTTGCCTCTGGCAGTAATGGATTGTATTTGGATTACCGCCAAACGTACCGGTGCGGCTACCGCATTGTCCGCGCGTTGGCTTGCCCGCTCCGGGTGCTCTGTGATGGGGATGCTGGGCTGTGGCATCCAGGGTCGCAGCAACGTGGAAGCCCTGAATGTTCTCTTTCCCTTAAAAAGGGTGATGGCTTACGATGTGGACCCCGAGGCCCTCAGGCGCTATGCCGCGGAAGTCAGCAGCCGTTTCGACCTGGAGGTTGTACCTGCCAAAACGCCGCGAGAAGCAGTAAAAGGTTGCGACATCGTGGTTACGGCCGGACCCATTATGAAACAACCCCATGCCACCATTCAGGCCGGCTGGCTGGACCCGGGCGCTTTTGCATCTTTGATCGATTATGATTCTTACTGGCATCCCGAAGCGATGCAGGAAGTCGACAAGTTTTGCACGGACGACACGCCACAGCTTCGCCTTTATCAGCAAAATGGCTATTTACAAAATATTCCGGATATTCATGCGGATTTGGGAGAACTGCTTGCAGGCAAAAAGCCGGGCCGTGAGACTCCCGAAGAACGGACCATGACCGCCAACCTGGGAAATGCCTTAGACGATATGGCCGTGGCACCGCTAATTTACCGGCGGGCTGTGGAGAAGGGTATTGGAGTATGGTTGGAATTGTAACCATCATAGGACCTCCAAACGGGCGCGTGGATTTATGAAACTGAAAGAAAAAGTAGCCATAGTAACGGGTTCCAGCCAGGGAAAAGGAACAATTTTTATGCGTTTAACGGATGAGGAAAAGCGTATCCTTGACGGCCAACAGGGAGGCGCGGCCCAGATGGCCCTGGCGGTGCTGGTCGACCTGGGAGAGCTGTTCGGTGCCGAGGAACTGATAAAGGTCGAACAGGTGCATATCGACGCAACCCTGTACATAGTAGATGCCGGATTGGAATTTGCTGAAAGAATGGCCGATTTGGGCGGGGAGGTGGGCGTTCCCACTTCCCTCAACCCCAGCGCCATCGATCTCAGGCAATGGGAAGCATACCGCGTGCCGCCTGAAATCCTGATAAAGCACAAACGGCTGGAAGCAGCCTATCTAAAAATGCGGGCGATGCCCACCTGGACCTGCGCCCCCTATCAAAACGGAATCATACCCCGATTCGGGCAACAGATTGCCTGGGGTGAATCAAACGCCATTGCTTTTGCCAACTCAATCATCGGCGCCAGAACCAACCGGTACGCAGACCTCATGGATATCTGTGCGGCGATCATCGGAAAGGTGCCCAAATTCGGTCTGCATCTCGCAGAAAATCGAAAGGCCACGATCCTGATTCGGCTGAAAGGTATCAGCGCTCCGATGTTTGCAAATGGGGCCATCTATCCGCTGCTGGGATATCTTTTAGGGGAGATGGCCGGAGATCAGGTGGCGGCCATCACAGGAATCCCTCCGGATGCAAAAATCGACAGCCTCAAAGGGTTTTGTGCCGCGGCTGCTTCTTCCGGGGCGGTGGGCCTTTTCCACATGGTAGGGATCACCCCGGAGGCGCAGACCCTGGAAATGTGCCTCCATCAAAGTAAACCGCAAAGCGTATTTGACATAACCCCCAAATTGATCAAGAAAGCCGAAGATCGACTCTGGACGGTGAAAGGTGATGCGGTTGATCTGATTGTCAGCGGCTGCCCCCATTACTCGCCGGCTGAGTTCATCCAGCTGGTACGACTGATAAAAGGGAAAAGAATCCACAGCTCTGTTATATTCTGGGCATTTACGAACAGAACCGTTTATGCATGGATAAAAAACAATGGTATCCTAAAAGATCTTACCGATGCGGGTGTTATGGTGTTTACCGATGGATGTCCATTACAATACCCTAAAGAAACCTGGCACTTTAAGGCTGCCATGACCGATTCTGCCAAGTTTGCCAACTACTGCTTTTCGCAGAGGGGCCTTGATGCAGCCTATGGAAGTCTTGCAGACTGCGTTGAAACGGCTGTGCGGGGAAAAATCTGCAGGAGGGAATCTCTGTGGAGAAAAAAATAAAGGGATGTTGTGTGGTGCCGGGGGTTGCAAAAGGAGAGGTGCTGACGACCTCGCAACCCATCAGTTTCTGGGGCGAAGTGGATCCCGCAAGCGGCCATATCAATGACCCTCGTCATGAACTCTTCGGCCAGAGCGTAGCGGGAAAAGTGCTTGTGTTCCCCTTTGGAAAAGGGTCGAGCACCGGCTCGCTGATTATATTGGAATTAGCCAGAGTGGACAAGGCACCGGCGGCAATTGTTAATGTGAGAACCGAACCCATCCTGGCCACGGGACCGATCGTCTGCAAACATTTTTATGACAAGGAAATTCCAATTATCGCCCTTGATGAAAAGTCATTTCAGATGTTGCGAACCGGGCAGCAGGTAACCGTCAATGCCACGGAGGGAGTCGTCATCATCCACAGTTGATCCCGATTAGATATTATAAACAAGAAAGAGGAAAAAATGAAGATCACTCATCTCAAACGTAGAGAAGTACAAGCACCGATTGTTTCATCACTCATAAGAGCATTTGCTAATAAAATAGGTTACGACAAAGCAGTAGACATAGCAAAAGAAGTTATCAGAGAAGATGCGATATTATCAGGGAAAACTTTAGCAGAAGAATATTCTGGAAATTCTATTGCTGAACTTTCTAAAATTGCGAAAGAAGTATGGGCTAAGGACGATGCACTGGAAATAAAAATGGTAAAGGAAACTGAAAAGGAATTATTTTTTGACGTTTCTTATTGTGGATACGCTGAGATATACGAAAAATTAGGTGTCAAAGAACTTGGATGCATTCTTTCTTGTATTAGAGATTTTTACTTTTTGGAAGGGTTTAATTCAAGAATAAAATTAAAGCGAACGAAAACAATCATGGAAGGAGGTGACTATTGCGATTTTCGATATTTCGAGGAATGAACCATCTTATTCTGAATTTTTCAGCCTGTCATCAATCATTGCGCCCTCATGGGCCTGCAGAGCAGTTCTGGCGTAAATGGCGAGAATTCCTCGCTTCACCTTTGCTGACGGTGGGGACCAAGCTTTCACTCTTCTAGAAATTTCCTTTTCAGAAATATCCAGATCCAGTTTTCTCGAAGGTATGTCGATCACAATGGGATCGCCTTCTTCGACAACAGCAATCGGACCGCCGACAGCGGCTTCAGGGGCCACATGACCGATGGCCGAGCCTTCGGTAAAACCCGAAAATCTGCCGTCGGTAACCACAAAAACATCCTTCGCTTTTCCCATGCCCACCAATGCATCTGTTGTCATCATCATCTCTCTCATGCCGGGGGCGCCCACAGGTCCTTCGTAACGAATAATGATCACATCTCCCGGTTCAATTTTTTCTTTGATCACCGCCTGGTAGGCATCTTCATCTGAGTGGAATACCCGCGCCGGTCCCCGCTGGGTCATCCGGTTATTGGGAATGGTCGTAACCCGGCATATGGCACCTGACGGCGCCAGGCTGCCTTTCAGTACCGCAATACCGCCGCTCGGGAAAACCGGATCCTCGATCGTTGTCAATACGGCAGTATCGCTCGATCTGGCATCTTTTATGATTTCCTCCACTGTCTTTCCTGAAACTGTCATAGCACTCCCATCTACCATCGATGAAAGCTCACCCATTATAGCAGGGACTCCCCCAGCGTTATGTAAATCAACAACCGTGGCACGCCCGGTTGGAATTACCCTGGAAATAACCGGTACCCTTCTGGAAAGTCGATCGAAGTCCTCAAGGCCTACGTCGATCCCCATCTCGCGGGCGAAACTGATAAGATGCAACACCGCATTGGTTGATCCGGCGATGGCAAGCTCTACCATGATGCCGTTTAGGAGACTGGCTTTCGTAATTATCTCCGAAGGCCGCAAATCTCCTTTCACCATTTCCACAATTCTCCTGCCGGTCTTTTTGGCGAACCTCAATTTTTCGGCATAAACGGCTGGAACTGTTGAAGACCCCGGCAGCGCCATACCGATTGCTTCGGCAATTATTTGCATGGTATTGGCGGTTCCCATCAATGAACATGCTCCAGGTCCCGGGCACACTTGATCTTCAAAAGCCCTCAGTCTCTGCGAATTTTCTTTTCCTCTGTGCTGAGCGCCAAATACCTCTTGACCGAGTTCGGACATAACCACCTGCCGCCCCTCAAACCTTCCCGGAAGTTGCGGACCGCCTGAAATAAAAATGCCCGGAAGCCCAGCCCTGAGCGCCCCGATGATAACTCCCGGAATAATACTGTCACAGGAAGCCAGCAGGACTAATCCATCAAATAATTCAACATTGGCCATAATTTCTATAGAAGAAGCAATCACATCCCGAATAACCATCTCATAGCGCAGGTGCGGCGTGCCGATGGAGATTTCGCCACAGGTGGAAATGGTACCAAATTCAAAGGGTGTCCCACCCGCCTGCCAAATTCCGGCTTTGACGTGTTCAGCCAGTTTATCAAGATGTACATGGCCCAGGGCCGCGTCGTTACAGGTGTTGACCACCCCGATCAGCGGCCGCGAAAGATCAAGATCATCATATCCACACCCCTTGTAAATAGCGCGCCGGTGGGCGGCATCATCTCCCGAAAAAAGTTTCTGGTCTTTTGAACGGTAACCCATTGTCGCTCCTCGTCAGGCGCATAGCCGCGCCATATTGACAAAATTTTATTTCTGTAGTGTAAGTTCTGAAGTAAGTCGGTACGGTTATGCCCCAGCCTGACTGCCATCAACTTGCGAGACATTCGAAGGGGACCGGTTTGGCCGGAATTCTGGAGGTGAAAATATCCCGTGCCTTACGAATACCTGAAAATTTCCACATTAATTCGTTTATTACCTGACCGCAGATACGCCCCTGGCAGTGTCCCATCCCCAGCCTGGTTCTTCTTTTGATATCGTTCACATCTCTGGCGCCGTCAGTCACCGCAGAAATCACATCTCGCACAGTTACCTCTTCACAGCGGCATACGATCGTATCATCAGACAGGATATTGAATATCCCCGGCCTTGGTGCTGATAGGCTGTCCATGATTTGACCAAACCGATTGAATCGTCTTAATTTTCTTAAAGAGGGTCGAATTAAACTAGCGGCTTTTCTTCTGTTCATCCGGTCAAGCTGGGTGCAGACCTCAATGGCAGCAACCCTGCCCTCCTCAATGGCTGCAGAATAACCTTTGATGGTCAGACCATCACCAGCCGCAAATACTCCGGGTACTGTGGTCTCCATCCTATCGTTAAGCTCTACTCTCCAATAGCCGAGATGTTCATCGTAGATATGTTTGCATCCACAGAGCCGGGTCAGCTCGGTACACGGAATCAGACCGAATCCGTAAGCAATCGTATCGACACTGATTTCCTTTTCCGTTCCCCTTACCGGATTCCAGGATCTATCAACTTCTACAATCTCCGCCTTTTCTACCTCGCTGGTACCGAGTATCCTGGAAATAATATGAGACCGATAGATAGGGATATTATGCCTTTTGATGTTCCGCAGGTAGTCAAATCCGGATCGTAATTTCAGGGAGTCAATACCTGCAAAAAGCTGGAAGGCACTTGCCGTAATGTCCCTCAGGGAGGCAGCATTAACAATAGCGCTCAAGTTGGCACCGGCATTGATTAAATGATTTGCCAGTACGAGTTGTAATGGACCGGCTCCGGCGAGTAAAAATCTTTCACCAGGCAGAATTTTCTTTTTAACCAGCGTGTTCAACCCACCGACCGAAAACACACCGGGAAGGGTCCACCCTGGGAAGGGAATTGCTTTTTCAAAGGCTCCAATGGAAATAATCAATTTCTCACCCTTGATGCGTTTTATCTGTTTGTCAGAACCGGTCCTCGAGTAAAGCAACACTATTCTTTGATCAACAATATCCCATACCTCCGTGTTCAAAAATACTGATATTTTATCCCTGATCCGGCCAAAATCTTTCAGTATCCGGCTGCCAATGCTTTTCTCGATTTCATCGGCAGCACTGCCTTTGATAGTGTTGCCCGTCGGGCCAAATACTTTTCCGCCCAGGTTTTCGTTTTCATCAATGAGAGCGACAGAGGCTCCGATGCGGGCTGCCTCAGTTGCAGCTGTGATCCCCGCAGGGCCTCCTCCGATTATAATCAACTCAACTTCTCTCATTTCTTGATCTATTCGAGAACAGTTATTGGAGGTTTAATGTCTGAATCATCTTGCGTAATTGCTTTGCAACCGGGTGTTGCCAGGGTCATGCAAGTGCGAACATTGGGCATGCCATTGACAATCATCCTGCACTCATAACAAA
>CBDUUO010000138.1:0-7296 GCA_965370395.1 uncultured bacterium | reverse complement strand
TTCATCAACATCACAGTTAAAGCCCAGCCGGTTATGGTGGTCATCGATGATGATGCCGCATGATGGCCCTCCGAGCCCCGGCCGAGATTGATCATTTTCGGAAGAGGGAGCAACAGGTGGCAGCCACGAAAAATGAACGCAGCGTTTCGGATCAAAACACGGATATCTGGGTCATATCCGGAGGCAGGGATTCGCAAATTGATCTGAGCGCAATTGAAGGCGCCAAAAAGAATGAACAGGTGAAGGAATATCAAATTTCCGATATCGCCTATTACCTGCTGAATCCGAAACCCATCGAAATTGATAAACGGCTAATCGGTTGTGAAATTCATTATCCGCAGCGGATGACAACTAAAATTATTGAAAAAATAATGCGCCTGTTTCCCCGCAGACTCCGTCAGCTATGGAATGGCCATATGATCCCGCCGGAGGTCCTCATTTCCCATTGTAAGATAGAGATGCCCACCCTGAAGGATAAAGCGCTCGAGAATCATTTATACCGCATTTATGAGTCCTTGCGCTCATATGATTCTGTTTCCAAGCGCCTGCCCCAGCTAGATCCCTATTATATCGCGCATGTCATCGGCATCTGTAAAGATATAGGCGGCAACTTTACCTATTTAAAGCTTCAAGGCAGCATTGATGACAAATTAAAATACATGCAAAATTATAGTTCAAAAAATGTGGGTGTTCTGCTTCGGAAAGCCTATATCGGCGACGGGCTGTTTGAGATGCGGGGGTTTGATTTTACGGCCTATGATTCCGGTCATGTCCATCGACTCATTGTCTATCGACAAAACGGGAAACCCAAATGCTGTGTATTGAATTCAAAAAATACGGTGGAATACAGCTTGGATGATGTGCACCTGCTGAAATTCATACTTTTGCTGCAACAGGCGCTGGCGGATGATTTGAAATTAAAGAATGCCTTTGATTTTTGCATCCGGAGAAAGGCAAAGCCTGTAAAATTGTTCTTAAACCGACAGCTCGAAGTGGATTATTCCAAGTCCCCCTTTCCCCCAATTTACCGCGATATTTTAAAGGATAAAAGGATCAATTCAAGCCAGCAAAACCTGATCAGACCCGCTTTGAATTATTTGCAGATCGGAATTTCTTTTAATTATATACCGCAGCCCGAAAGTGCGGCAGACAACATGATCACGCTGATTTCAGTGCTTCACGATTTAAGAGCGCTGGAATTGCTCAGGAAAAATTTGCCCCAGGTCTATCATGAAATCGAAAAGCGGGGCAGTGTATCTGAAGCCGGAAGGTTTTATCTTTTGGATTCAATAGAAGGTTTCAACAATGATGAGTGATTATAAAGACAATGATTATGAATGGATAAAAGAGTTGCTGGATTATCCCCGTACGCTGGAAGAGCGGCTTGAATTTTTTGATGACACTTCTCAGATAGAGATCCCGCAAGATTCGATTGACCAGGTCATCTTCCAGGACAAGGCCAAGCGGGCGATTCGGAAAATTGCCCAAAACCGGGGCCACATTCTCATGGTGGGAAGCCCGGGTACCGGTAAATCCATGCTGGCCAATATGTTTAAAGAAGTTTTAGAAAAATCCTTAGGTGATTATTTGCGACCCCAGGACGCCATCATTGCCTATCCCGGAAAAGATAAAAACCATGTGCGGATTGCTTATGAGGAGCCCCAAAAAATTGAACAGCTGCTGGAAAATTTTAACAAAACGATTGATGCGGCAAGGGATGCTGTGGATGAATTCAGTCTGGCAGATCAAATCCAATCCGCCCGCAAAGCCAAAAGGGGACTCCTGTGGGCAACGGTGATCGGTATTGCCGCCGGGGTTTTTTATCCGCCCGCGTTTGTTGCCGTCGGGTTGACTGGAATGGGCGCCATATTCATGTATATGCAGGAGAACAATCACCGCGCTCAGGAGAAAATTCAAAGAGAGTCAAACACCGATCGTCGAAATACGGTCAAGCCTCTGTATGATATGATGCCGGATATTTTATATGATCCCCGAAAAGATAAAGACTTGATGGCCAGAATATCGGAACCGGATGCCAGAAATATGAAGGGCGGTTTTCGCCATGATCCATACCAATCCGGCAATCTCGAAACCCCCTGCCACAAACGGGCCTACCTGGGGGCGCATGCCAAATCTCCCATCATTTATATCGATGAATTAAAAACCTTGATTAAGGTCGGATACATGGCGGAATTGCTGGAGATTATGCAAAACAAACAATATATCCTTGAAGGCGGCAGAAATACCGGCAGCGGCGCCGCCGATCGATCCGAGAATCATCTAAAAGCCGAAAACATTATCGTTGCCTGCTGCAACCATGACACGCTGCAGCATCTCCAGCAGGAAGGCGAGGGTGCGTTTCTCAGCCGCATTGAAGATAAAGGCGAAATTGTCCGAATGGAAAATTCGGTACCGGAAACACCTGATAATATTCGGCAGGTCGCGCAGTATGTTAAACAGGAGATTCTCAACCTGGGTGCGGAGTTTAAGGAATCCTGGGGAGAGGTAATCGAAGCGGAAGGTTATGAAAGTGTCAAGCAGCGTAGTGAGTATATCTTTGGAAAATCGCTTCCGGCTGATTTTAAGTTGCAGGAACGCGAGTTTGACAAAAGTGCCGTTCTTGAACTGATTAAAGAACTGAGGTGCCGGGCTTCGGACGGAAAGTTAAGCAGTATTTTACGACCGATAAATGGCATCATCAAATCCGCAGAGTTTGAGGCTATTTTTGAAAATTCGGCGCTGGTTCAAGCGCGACATGTCAAACAGGCCCTTAAAGAGCATTTGAGTTTGGAAGGCGGTCTTTCCAGAGAATTCAGCGAGCACAAAAAATATTTAAAAAAATATATTAGCTCGATGACCGATTCCATCGGCTATGTTGTCGGTCTGGCCGTCATCCATTCAAATTCCAGCAGTCAGATGATGGGTCAGCCCTTACCGATTCATTGCCAGATTAACCTGGGGACCGCGGACAAAGTCGTTGCCCCGGGGAAAATCGGCGATATCGCCAAGGCCGCGGCGCAAAATGTCAGGGCTTCAATTAAAAAGGTGTTGAATAAAATCAGGGCCCCCTATGTCAGTTATGAAATGTACGTGGAATATATTCAGGCACATGGCGGGGTGGAAGGCGACAGCGCATCTGTCGCTATGGATATTGCGCTAATTTCTGACTTTGTAAAACAGCCGGTCAATCAGCGTTACGGCGTTACCGGCTCCCTGACCGGTGACATTATTTTGGCGGTTGGCGGTGTGACCGAAAAAATTCGATCCATCATGGATCCGGTTCTGGGTATGGAAGGTGTATGCATCCCCTGGCTGAACAAACGCGATATCGAACCGTTGCTGATAAATGCCGAGAGCGAATACATTCAAACGGATGATATCCCCGGGATACGGATTTATCGGGCCGGAGGAAAAAAAGAACCGTTTGATATCTTCTTTTGCAAGACCAAATACAATGCCTATAAAATCCTGATGGGATTGCAGAAAGAAGAGGTGGAAACCCTTATGGCTCAAAGAAGCAAAAGCGATCTTGAATTTATGAAGAATACAGGCGGTTCTTCGGATCACGCCGAGCAATTGAATTAACGTTAAAGTGCCTTTGTAAGGTATCGTTTTGATCCAGCTCGATTTCATTTCGTAATTGCTTAATAATATTAAGTATAGGATAGCAGTCCAAATGAGAGTAGAATGTCCAAATTGTCGCGGAGTCAGTTCGATCTCCAGCGATCTAATTGTTACCCATAAACGGGCATTGGAACTTGCCTGTTCCAAATGTAAAGCGGACATCCATATTCAGATCTCCCTGCCGGCAGAACTAAATGAAGATAATCACCTTGGGGCTGCTTCCAATGATCACTCGGCCCGAATGACCTCATTGATTGCCGAAACCGAAGAAGATTCCAGAATTTTATCATTGAAAAGCAAAATATTGCGGAGTCTGGTGGAATTGCCGCCGATGCCGAATATTATTTTGAAAGCACATGAAATTATGGAAGATCCCGGCTCGAGTCTTAAAGATCTGGCCGGTGTCATTGAACACGACCAGGCGATTGTCGCCAGGGTTCTCGCATTGGCCAATTCCGCCTATTATGGTTTAAGTGGCATGGTGTCATCTATTCAACATGCTTCCATATTGCTGGGCCAAAAAACGCTGGGCGAACTCATTACCATTGCTGCGTCCTCGCGGCTTTTGAGTCAAAAATTAAAAGGCTACCGGCTAAATCCCGGCGATCTGTGGAAACATTCATTGGCAGTCGCTCTGGGATCAAGAATTATTGCCGAGAAAAAAAATGCCGAATGGGTTGAAGATGCATTTATTGCCGGCTTGCTTCATGATGCCGGCAAAATTATACTCGATTCTTATATCGTAGAGCGTGAAAAAGCGTTTAAAAAGCATTTAAAAAACGGGCAGCAGGAATTTAACATAGCTGAAAAAGAAATTTTAGGCTTTGATCACGCCGAGGTGATGTCGCGTGCCGCCCGGTTTTGGCGCTATCCTGAAACCCAATCGACGGCCATCCGATATCATCATTACCCGTTGCGCTCCGGAAATAGCGAACTGGCCTTCATTGTCCACCTGGCGGATTTTGCCGCTAAAGAAGCAGGTTATAAATCAGAGGACCGTGTATCACTGCCTGAAATTGATCCGCAAACCTTGAGCTATTTGGGGTTTCAGAAAGAAGACTTAAGCCATATAATTGCTGAGATCACCGAATCCGTCGAGAAACTAGCCACCGAATTTCAATAAAAAGTCTTGCCCATCGTAACGTTTAGCGCGATGATATCAAAAGCCTATCATTGCCGAAAAGGGAAGACCCCATGCCCCAATATGATTTAACTGAATTTTTAAAATTATCTTCGGTCCTTAATTATAACCTGAGCGCAGCGTCATTAAATCGTTACAACGTCATGATGTATATCATCGGCGGCAAAACCTTGGATCGGGGTGTTTCGAAAGACAGGGAAAAAAAAGGCATTTTGATGGATGCGCTGAGTTATCTTTTCAGCGCCTACCATCAGAAGAGACGACATCTGGGGCCCATGGCCGTGTTGCACCCGTTGCGGGCAACGGCGCTATTTGCACGCAATCAAGAGCGGTTGAACTTGATCGGTCTGCTGAGCGTCCTGTTTCACGATATTATGGAAGATATCAATCCGTGTGATTTTGATATCAATCCGTGGATCGATATGGAGGGCAGACTTTACAACCTGCTGGAGCGCATGCGTGATGAAGATGAGTCAAAACTGCTGAGCAATATCGTTGCATTAACGCGAATCGAAAGGGAATCCTATTACCAATATATCGGTCGAATGCTTGAAAACGCCAGCCATTCCCCGCAGCTGGTGCATGTGAAATTAGCCGACCGTTTGGACAACACGCTGGATATGCGAATTGACCTTGAAGATCCGCTGGCAGGCATAGATTTTTTTCAAAACATTTTTCAGTTGCTGTTTGTCAATAATTATCGCGGGTACAAACCTGCAAATCACCATCCGCCGACTTCAGCCATGAACGGCGCCCGCAGGCTGTATCAGCTTTTTAAAAATACCGTCTTACTGTCCTTGATCCGTCAACACAAATCCATCCACAGCGATCGTGTCTTAAGCGTTCTTTTTGAAGCCGTCTGTGATGCCAGTTTGAAAGAGGCTCAAAGAACCTTAATTCATTTGATCGGGTTCCACCTCAAGGATACGGCCGATCAGCGCAAACTGCTCCTGGAGGCCATGGCATATTGTTTCAGCGGCCGAATTGATCTGGTCACCAAGCCGGATCGCAGTCAATTGCTGGACGGCCTGTTTTCAACCTATTTTGCGCCTAACTCCAAAAAGGTTCTCCACCGGCAACTCGATATTTTATATCAAAACAAACAGCTGATGATGCAAGCCTCCATCGCCTTTGTGGTGATATTTTTACATTTCTTAAATGATTCCAAATATTATGTTCATGGCATCAGTTCAGAAGGAATCGAGCCGAGGTAAGTTTTTTAACGGAAAACAGAGCTCAGAAGACAGTCAAAAAGATCTATGAGGATGTTTTTGATCCGACATCTAACCTCTGTCATCTGATTTCTGTCTTCTGACTTCTGTGATCTGATGCATCAGATTGCCAGATCACTCGGCACCTTTTTATCAAAGTCTGTCAACCGCATGGCCATAAGGTGGTTGACCATTTCAAACTCTTCATGGGATGAATCCGATTGCTTTGGTTTAGAAAGCATGGATTTACGGCTGTGATAGGCGGCACCATATTCGGGGTCGATCTCAAGGGAACGGTCAAAATCTTGAAAGGCCCGTGCAGTTTCTCCACATTTTTCATAGGCTAACCCGCGCAAATGATAAGCACGCGCATATGTCGGCTCCAGATTAATTGCCTGGTTAAAGTCTTTTATGGCGTTACGCGTCCTTGCCAATTTTAAGCGGGTCGCCCCCCGGCTGACGTAAAATAGTGCCAGGGTTGAATCGTATTTTATTGCCCGCGAAAACAGATCAACGCTTGTCTTGAAATCTTTTTTGATATAAGCGGCGACACCTTCATCAAACATCTTTCTTGCTGCATATTTATTGTCCACGTTGCTTACCTCCGATATTGATGCACACATCGCTGTGATTTTTTTAACTCCGCTACAAAATGGCGTAACAGATCGTGAATCGGGGAACCGGCTGAAATTAATACTAATATAATGCTCCCCGTCCTGGAAATATAAATAGTCACTCTCAGCGAGATGTCAACAAAGGTGAGAAGGTCAGGATCTCAGCAATACAATCATCTGATTTCAGACTTTGATGTCTGCGAAATGGTGAATGGCATAAAATTAAAGTGATTGAGCAACCAATTCCGCAAAGCTTTACTTTTTAGATAGGCTTTTTATTGCAGATTTACAGATGAAATATGCAAAAAAAGAGAATTGAAGGTTCATAGCCGAAATCTCCACTCGACACGCTTTGAGGGTTTCGTTACGAAATCTAAAATATGAAATTCTTAATTTAGCGTGTGCCTTAATAGCCCAAACTGCTTCCATATCTCCGACGGAGCAAAGGCGTCTGTCTATTCTTCTGCGGGAATTTTTAGTCCTAATTGTCCGATGCCCTGGATGTCGCAAGGATGCTTTTTATGTGCACCGAGGTGAACGAACGGTGCCAGCAGTCCGATCGGACCGACCGCGAGAGTGCTGAGAAACTTAGCGCCTTTGGTTACTAAAGAAAGCGTGTCCGGTCTCACCTTGGGATCCATGAGCGTGCCGCTGACCCGCAGCTTTGTACTAAGGCTCAGGAGACCGGGATTTTTGGGCTCCGGTA
>CBDUUO010000137.1:0-7315 GCA_965370395.1 uncultured bacterium | reverse complement strand
ACTAGATACCCGATGACGCCTATTTTTCTGATGCTCAACATCTGAAATTTTGAAAATTAACGTTTTTTAGCTGCCTTGCCGGTGGGCTTTTTGGTGCTCGCACGGCGGGTCGTTTTTTTGGCAGTTGTGGTGGCAGCTCGCTTTTTGGCGGTGGTTTTGCTGGCACGTATTTTAACAGCAGCTTTTCTCGTGCGCTTTTTTGCCGTTGTGCTGCCGACCGCTTTTTTAAGCTGCCGAATCTCTTTTTTCAACGCTTTAATATCATTCGCGGTAGCGATATCCATTTTCTTCAAAATGTCTTTGACGATTTTTTCCACGAACTTTTCCAGTTTCTTCTGGGTATCGTCATAGCGGCTTTTCATGTCTTTTAAAAATTTAGACCCTTCTTTGTCCGACATCTTGGCCTTTTTAACGATTTCCTTGGAGAGTGCTTCCACTTCCCCCCAGGTTTTGTGCGCCAGGTCGGTTCCCGCCAGATAAGTCTTTTTTAAAATCTCGAGCATGACAACCTCCTTTCTGCCTCTGCAAATACAGGTTTATACCGCTTTCCATAATAATGTTCCGAATTGCGGAATTGGGGTGTAAGCGCTTGTACGGTTGTAGAAAAAAACATTTTAATACCGCAACGTTTTTTTAACAACCACTATAAGAGAAAATGTTTTTCTTCACCGAAAAGATACCTCACAAGTTATATCAATAATATAGCAGGATTGTTAAAAAACAACCAGAATCCATCTCAAAAATGCGTTTCAAAGCTTATTTGAGGACCCATATGGGTAGCAGCTGCAATTTACAAACAAGAAGGATTATGCTACAAGACGCCTAAATGGACTCGCTAATAATGAGATTCGATGATCACAGAATAGTTTGATTTGAAAAGGGAGGTAAATAAAAAATGGATTTTGAACTTACAGAAGAACAACTGATGGTACGGGATATGGCGCGACGATTTGCTGAGACTGAGATCAAACCTAAAGCCGCAGAATTGGACGAGAAACATGAGCACCCGGCGGAAATCGTGAAACAGCTGGGTGAACTGAAAATGATGGGGATTGCGGTGCCTGAGGAATACGGCGGAGGGGGTATGGATAACGTCAGCTATGTGGTGGCTCTTATCGAGATCTCCAAGGCGTGTGCCGGTACAGGTGCTATCATGTCCGTGAACAACTCGCTCTACTGTTATCCGGTGATGGGTTATGGGACTCACGAACAGAAAATGAAATATCTTTCCCCGGTTGCCGCAGGCGAAAAAATAGGCTGCTACGGATTGACTGAGGCAGGAGCGGGTTCGGATCCGGCTGCCCTGCGCACCTCTGCTGTCCGGGATGGAAATGAATGGATCATCAATGGAGAAAAAAAATTCATCACTAGTGGTAATGTGGCCGCATACGCGGTGATCGCTGCTGTAACAGAAAAGGGAAAAGGCTACAAAGGGATCAGCTCCTTTGTGCTTGATTTAGAAAATACGCCGGGATTTAAAGTGGGCCATGTGGAAGACAAATTGGGAATCAATGCATCCGGCACAGCTGAGCTGGTCTTCGAGGACGCCAGGGTGCCTGCTGACGCGCTTCTTGGCAAAGAAGGGGAAGGATTCAAGCAGATGCTCAACACCCTTGATGGCGGCCGGATCGGCATTGCTTCCCAAGCGGTGGGGATTGGACGAGCCGTCCTGGAAGAGGCCCTGGAGTACGCTAAGACACGTGAACAATTTGGTAAACCCATAACATCTTTTCAGGCCATCCAGTGGAAGTTAGCAGATATGGCAACGGAACTGGATGCCGCCGAGCTGATGACCCTGAGGGCTGCTTGGCTGGAGGATAATGGAAAACCTTTTGAAAAAGCAGCCGCTATGGCCAAGATGTATGCTTCAGATGTGACGATGCGCGCCTCTATTGAGGGGGTTCAAATTCTAGGCGGATATGGGTACTGCAAGGAATATCCCATGGAAAGGCATATGAGGGATGCCAAAATATGCCAGATCTATGAGGGCACCAATGAAATCATGCACCTGGTAATAGCCAATAATCTTATCAAAGGCCGGAAATAATGATATATGAATTAAATTTCCAGCCGGAAATTACCTTAGATTTCCGAGTATCGCCCCGGCAATCGTATTTTTCTGAATCTCCCTGGTTCCTTCATAAAGTTCAGTAATCTTGGCATCCCGGTAAAAACGCTCGACCTCATACTCGGTCATATAGCCGTACCCGCCCAGCAATTGAATGGCCTCATCCGCCACTTCAACTGCTGTGCGCGCTGCGTACATCTTGGCCATGGCGGTTAGTTTGGGATCGATGCGGCCCTGATCAAAATTCCAGGCTGCCTTGTAGGTAATCAGCCGGGCGAGTTCAATTTTGGTGGCCATGTCGGCCAGCTTATGCTGCGTAACCTGGAATTGGGCTATTTTCCTGCCGAACTGCTCCCGTTCTTTAACATAAGCGAGTGCGCGATCATAAGCACCCTGAGCGGTGCCCAGCGCCTGGGCCGCAACCAGAATTCGGCTCTCATCAAAAAATTCAAGAACCTGATAAAATCCTTTGCCTTCTTCGCCGATGAGATTAGAAGCCGGCACCCTCACATTCTTGAAGTTAAGTTCGGCGGTTGCCACCATATGGATGCCCAACTTTTCACCCACATCGGTAACAGTTACGCCATCTCGATCTGCTTCGACAAGAATTAAGCTGATGCCCCGATAAGACGGCTGACAACCCGCATCGGTCTGGCACATTACGGAATAAAAGCCGGCCAGACCTCCGTTGGTAATAAATGTTTTGGTGCCGTTGATAACCCATTCATTTCCGTCACGCACGGCCTTGGTATCCAGAGAGGTAATATCCGAACCGCGATCCGGCTCGGTAAAGGCACCGCCGGAAATTATCTGCCCTTCTGCTACGGCTGGAAGAAACTTTTGTTTTAATTTCTCGCTTCCAAAACGCAACACGCACTCTGAAGCAAAAGCGGAAAGAATTACCGCACTGCCAATGCTGGAATCCCGGGCACAAAATTCATCAGCAATAATGATATTTTCCAATACTCCCAGATCCTGTCCGGAATATTCCTCGGGAAAATGAACACCCACAAATCCAAGGTCACACGCTTTTTTCCATATTTTAGTCGGAAATTCGTGCTTTTTGTCCATTTCAAGTACGAGCTCCTTGTCAAATTCACCCTTGGCAAACTCTCTCGCAGCTTTCTGTATTTCTTTTTGCGATTTTGTAAGTTCAAAATCCATGCTCATCCTCCCCAAAAGATATGTTTGGTTCGAATTAGCATGGTCCCACAGGCTTTTCAAGTAGAAGCTATCCCTAGCGCCCAATGGCGATATGGCGAGTGATAGGCTCGATTCTGGTAAAACTCTCTTGACTGATGGCTCAAACTGACTTAATTATTTTGGAATATTCATCCTGATCGACACGGAATCGAAATTAAATGCAAGGGAGTTGAAAAATATGCCATATTCAGTTGCACTAGCCGGCAAAGGGGGGAGCGGCAAAACCACCATGGCCGGTATGCTTATAAAATATTTGCTCAAAAAAGAAAAAACACCCATTCTGGCGGTGGATGCCGATTGTAATGCCAATCTGAATGAAGTTCTCGGTGTTGAAATTGTCGATACGCTAGGAAACGCCCGGGAGGAAATGAAAAAAGGCGATGTCCCCAGCGGTATGACCAAAGATATTTTTATAGAAATGAAACTTGAAGAGGCCCTGGTTGAATCCGAAGGTTTTGACCTCGTTGTAATGGGCCAGCCCGAAGGCCCCGGCTGCTATTGCGCGGCAAACACATTGCTGACCAATTTTCTGGATAGGCTGTCGGGCAATTACCCCTATATTGTTATGGACAATGAAGCCGGCATGGAGCATATCAGCCGGCTGACAACCAACAATGTAGACATCCTCTTGATTGTATCGGACCCCTCCCGGCGGGGCCTTCAGGCCGCGGTGAGAATCGAGGAACTTGCCAGATGTTTGAAAATCGTGGTGGGTAAAAGTTATGTCGTCATTAATCAGGCGCGAGAGGCCCCTCACCAGCAGGCTATGGAGATGATCAAAAAAGCCAACCTTGAACTGATCGGAACCGTACCTAAGGATGACGTGATTTATGATTTTGATTTCAACGGCCGCCCGACCATAGAGATGCCTGAAGACAGCAAATCCGTGAAGGCCGCCTTTGAAATATTTGATAAAATTATTGCCTAGAATTTACTCTTTACCCTTTACCTCAGCTTTGGCTTTATAGAACTTAGTTCGCTTCGCTCACAATTGGAATAATGGAATAGTGGAATGATGGAATATTGGGTTACTATTTCATCTCGTTGAAAAATATCACAATCCACGAGACAAACCAAAGATTTCTCATGCACCACGAGGGATTGAAGAAGCGATGGAAATATCAAATCAGCACCCGAATGAAGAAGGCCCATCGTGAAGGTCAATGGCATTTTCCCAAATTCACGGAGAAATTGTCAAAACTGATCCCAAAACCTTGGATCCAGATACAAAAGTTATTCGGTTTTGACCATTATTCCATTGTTCCACTATTCCATCATTCCATGGTGATGGCACAAATAGAAGTTGCCATTAAAATTATTGTAAATTCATATGGTTATAGAAATTCCGAGACGTTTTAATTACACAGAGTATAAAACCTATGAGCAATAGAACCGGCTTCCTGTATGATGAAAGATACCAGCAACACCTGACCGGAAATTACCACCCGGAGATGCCGGACCGGCTTCCATCGGTTTACAAAGGAATTGAGGATGCAGGTCTGCTGGAGAGACTGACGCTGATTAAAGCCACTCCGGCGGATTTGAAATGGGTGGAAACCGTGCACGACCCCAACTATATCAAACGCTTCGAGAGTGCATGCAGCATCGGCGATAATATCTTTGACTGTCCCGACAACCAGATGTGCACGGCATCCTATGAGATTGCATTGCTGGCAGTCGGCGGTGTTTTAGAGGCCGTCCGCTTGGTAATGGAGGGCGAACTCGACAATGCGTTTTGCGCCGTTCGACCCCCCGGTCACCATGCCGAAGTCGACAAAGCCATGGGATTTTGTTACTTTAACAATGTCGCCATTGCGGTCTGCTATATTCAAAAGGAATGGGAGATAAAACGGGTCGGTATTGTGGATTTTGATGTCCATCACGGCAATGGAACCCAGCACATTTTTGAACGTGACCCCACTGTATTTTACTACTCTATTCATCAACATCCAACCTTTGCCTACCCGGGAACCGGTCGTGAATTCGAACGGGGCAAAGATGCCGGATACGGTTATACTAAAAATTCGCCGGTGCTTCCCGGACAGGGTGATAAAGAGTATAAACAGCTGCTGCAAAGAGATCTATTTCCTGCCTTTGCCGACTTTAAGCCGGAAGTGATTCTGGTTTCGTCCGGCTTTGACGCTCACATTGACGATAATATGTCGGACATAAAACTGACAACAGAGGGCTTTTCCTGGATCATTGAAAAAATTGTTGAAATGGCCAACCGGTATGCCCGGGGAAGGCTCATATCGGTACTTGAGGGCGGATATTCGATCAAACGCCTGCCGGAGCTGGCCCGCAACCATGTTGAGGTTTTGTTGAAGGAGAATTGATTATGTTTGTCTCAAGATCCATGACCCGTAAGGTGATCACCGTTGAGCCTGACGACGGAATTTTTAAGGCACAGGAATTAATGGCCGCAAGCAGGATCCGCCATCTTCCGGTTATCCAACCGGACGGCCGGCTCATCGGTATCGTGACGGATCGGGATATTAGAAGTGCGTTGCCTTACAAATTTTTTAAGGAGTTTCCCGGCGAAAAAGAAAAGAAAACATTTTCGGAATTGAAAATCAAAAATATCATGACCAAGGACCCGATCACCATTTCTCCGACTAATACCATTCAGGATGCGCTGGTAATGATACAGGATGCCCGGGTGGGTGCCCTGCCGGTTGTGGGTGAAAACGGCATCCTCAGGGGAATCATTTCGGTTCGAGATCTGCTGCGCGCTTTTACCAATGTACTGGGGATCGGCGAACCGGGAACGCTGCTGTGTATTCTGGTGGAAGAAAAGGTCGGACAGTTGAAGAAAATCGTCGATGCCATCACCGAAGAAAACATCTCCTTTGCCAGTGTGTTGGTGGCCCGATACTGGGAAAAAGACAAGCGCGCCGTTTTCCCCTATCTGCTGACACAAAATGTCGCCCATGTGAAGGAAAAATTAAAAAACATGGGATTTACCCTGCTGGATCCCATGGAATGGTATTTAGACCAGCTGCCCAAAAATGAATAATTCACACAACCCACAACCGGTCTCCAACAAATCCGGCTCCTGCCCGGTCTTTTGCGCAGTGAAGCCAAACAGGTTCGAATCGAATTGGAACGCTTGCCGGCCAAAATTTTAAAAAGCTGGACTCATGAGGGAATCTGGCATACCTTTTATGGAGAAATTGTAAATTAAGGAAATTAGGGATCTAGGGATTTAGGAATTTAGGGATTTGGGGATTTTATAAATGGATGAATTCCCCTTGGAAGGTCCAAGATGGAAATCACATGCTGGGGATCCAGAGGCTCGATTCCGGTTTCGGGCAAAGCGTATCTGAAATACGGCGGCGATACCACCAGTTTGGAAATCCGCACCAAAAACGATGATATCATTGCGGTGGATGCCGGTACCGGAATCCGCAGATTTGGAAACAAACTGGCTGCCGAAAACGCAAACAAAGTGAATTTTATTTTCACCCACGCTCACTGGGATCATTTAATGGGATTTCCCTTCTTCAAACCCCTCTATTTAAAGCGCTCCTGGTTTCGTATGCACGGCTGCCCGTTTCACAGCCAATTTGTAGAGTCAATTTTATCAACCGTCATGGCGCCACCCAATTTCCCGGTAAAGTACAACGACGTTAAGGCTCAGATGACCTATGAAAAAGCCTGTCCGCAGGAGTTTGTCATCGGCTCGGTGGCTGTCACGCCCATACCCATCAGTCATCCCAATGGCGGCAGCGGGTATAAATTTGTCGAAGACGGCAAAACCTTTGTTTTTCTAACCGACAATGAACTCGGTTATATTCACCCCGGCGGCCGCAGGTTTAAAGATTATGTGGAATTTGCAGCAGGCGCCGATCTCTTAATCCATGACAGTGAGTATACGCCGAAAGAATATCAGACCTTTATCGAATGGGGCCATTCGGTTTATACCGATGTGCTCCAATTGGCCCGGGAAGCGGGTGTTAAAAAATTGGGACTGTTTCATATCAACCAGGAACGAACCGATGAGCAGATGGATGATATGGTTGACACCTGCCGGCAATATTTTGC
>CBDUUO010000136.1:0-7382 GCA_965370395.1 uncultured bacterium | reverse complement strand
ATCGGAGATAATTGCAACTTTCATTACTGCCTTAACAGATTAAAATACCAGGCAATCAATTGCGGTCCAAAAAGAATATAAGCCGTACCGCCAATGGCCAGGAAGGGACCAAATGGAATCGCCAGCTTCATCGTTTTACGGTTCTTGAGCATGAGAAACATGCCTGAAACCGTGCCGACCGCTGATGCCACAAATATCGTAAACAAAATCCCCTGCCATCCGATAATGGCTCCCATCATGGCCAAAAGCTTAATATCTCCGCCGCCCATGCCTTCTTTTTGAGTCAGCAGATGATACAACCAGGCGATCGAAAATAAGCTTCCGCCACCGATTAAAATCCCGAGGATGGACTCAACAGCGGTAATTTCCGGAAGGGCAAAACTGGCGGCAAAGAAAATCGGTATTCCCGGCAGTGTGATCACATCAGGGATAATTTGGTGATCAATATCAATAAATGTGATTACCAGCAAAGCGGCAACAAAGGCATAATAAATCGCCGTTTCAAAAGTGATGCCATACTTAAGAAAAACCCCTACCGCAAATATTCCGCTCATTAATTCGATTACGGGATAGCGAAAGGAGATGGATGTCTCACAATGGCGACATTTTCCTTTTAAGGCGACATAGCTTAATATCGGTATATTGTCGTAAAAACGGATGAGGGCGCCACAATTAGGACACATCGAACGGGGATGGACAATTGACTTTGATTCCGGAAGCCGGTAGATGCATACATTCAAAAAGCTTCCGATACACAAACCAAAAATAAAGATCAAAAATTCGGTTAAATAAGTTGCCATCATCGGTTATCTGTCCCCGTTCTTGGGTGATTGCATGCCTGCAATCAGCAAATCAATCTGCCTGCAATCGGTACAGGTAAACGTACCTTGTATAGGGTTATATCGATTTTAAAAATAAAAAAATGAATTTTTTCTAATATTGAGGTATTTCATAAAAAAATAAGATGGATATTGTCAAAGAAAAATTATGTCTTATTTTAGATCGACCCACCTTTGCACCCCTCTGCAAGCGAGATTAATATATAATTTCGGTCAAAGATGGGTGGACCTTTAATCCCGGTGCAATTCCCAGGAGCTAAAATGGCACAAACCGATAAAGATGATCTAATCAGCCTCATCGAAGAAGATGGCGCAAATACTGAAATCCCGACTTCCCTTCCGTTACTGCCGGTTCGAGATGTCGTCGTTTTTTGTGACATGGTGCTGCCGTTGTTTGTTGGCCGCGATAAATCGATTCGAGCGGTTGAAGAGGGTGTGGCCAAGGACGGATTTTTGATGCTGGCCACCCAAAAGGATCCCGCAATAGAAGACCCGGCAACCGACGACATATATGCGGTCGGCACGGTCAGCCGGGTGTTGCGAATGTTGAAACTGCCGGATGGTCGCGTTAAAGCGCTGGTGCAAGGCGTCGCCAAGGCCAAAATTACGCGTTACTTAAGGAAACGGTCCTTCTATCGCGTAAAAATTGAAAGAGTTGAAGAACAGCCCGCCGGTGAGATAAATCTGGAGATTGAGGCCTTGATGAGGACTGTCGGGGAAAATTCAGAAAAGATCCTTTCTTTGCGCGGGGAGATGTCCGGCGATATCGGCACCATTTTACAAAGCATTGAAGAGCCCGGCAAACTGGCGGATCTGGCTGCATCCAATCTAAAACTCAAAATCGAGGAATCCCAGAAGCTGCTTGAATTAGCCGAGCCGGTCGAGCGCCTGAAAAAAGTAAACGATTTGCTTTCAAGAGAACTCGAACTTTCAACGGTTCAGGCCAAAATTGAATCTGAGGTAAAAGATGAAATCTCCAAATCCCAGCGAGATTATTTTTTGCGCGAGCAGGTCAGGGCCATTTACAAAGAGCTCGGGGAACAGGATGACAAGACCGTTGAGATTGAAGATTACCGCAGAAAAATCAAGCGGGCCAAAATGCCAAAAGAGGCAGAAAAAGAAGCAATCAAGCAACTCAAACGCCTTGAACAGATGCATCCCGACTCTGCTGAAGCAACCGTATCACGGACCTATCTCGACTGGCTGGTAGATCTGCCGTGGGGCAAATCATCGCGAGATCGTTTTGATATTGCCGAGGCCAAATCCGTGTTGGAAAAAGAGCACTATGGATTAAACAAGGTAAAAGACCGTATACTTGAATATCTGAGCGTCCGTAAACTGAATCCGAAGATGAAAGGCCCGATTCTTTGTTTTGTGGGCCCTCCCGGAGTCGGCAAGACTTCTCTGGGCCAATCCATCGGCCGGGCCTTAAAACGCAAGTTTATCCGAATTTCGCTGGGCGGAATCCGTGATGAGGCCGAAATTAGAGGCCATCGGCGGACCTACATTGGCGCCATGCCCGGCCGCATTCTACAGGGGCTGAAGCAGTGCGGCAGCAACAATCCGGTTTTTATGATGGATGAAATTGACAAACTGGGTGCTGATTTTCGGGGTGACCCGTCTTCGGCTCTGTTGGAAGCACTGGATCCGGAGCAAAATTTTGCCTTTAGCGATCATTTCATCAATATACCTTTTGATCTATCTAAAGTGATGTTTATTCTGACTGCGAATTTAACGGATACGATCCCCTCAGCCCTGCTGGATCGGATGGAAGTTATTTCGCTTTCCGGGTACACTGAAGAAGAGAAAATTGTGATCGCCAAAAATTACCTTATTCCTCGACAGATCAAAGAAAATGGCCTCAAAACCCGCCCAACTTCCATAAGTTCCGGAGCGCTGCAGCAGATGATTAAGGAGTATACATCTGAAGCGGGACTGCGAAACCTTGAAAGGGAGATTGGCGCAATTTGCCGCAAAGTGGCGCGTAAAATTGCTGAAGGCCAAAAAGGACCCTTTCGCGTTACCAAGGGCAACTTACACAAATATCTGGGGGTCCCCAAATATGGTCCGGAAATGGATAAGGAAGAAAACCAGGTCGGTCTATCAACCGGTCTGGCCTGGACTCAGGCCGGAGGTGAAGTGCTGTATGTCGAAGCATCTTTGATCGGCGGGAAGGGTGATTTGATTGTGACCGGGCAACTGGGAGATGTGATGCAGGAATCAGCCCGGGCAGCGGTAAGTTATGCACGAGCGAATCTGGCGTCATTGGGGTTGGATGAGAAGAAAATCGAAAATATTGATATCCATATTCATGTGCCGGCAGGCGCCATCCCCAAAGACGGCCCTTCTGCAGGCATCGCCATGGCGACAGCGCTTATTTCCGCATTAACAAACAAAGCCGTTCGCAGTGATGTGGCGATGACCGGTGAAATCACCCTGAGGGGCCGGGTTCTTCCCATTGGCGGTTTAAAAGAAAAGGCCCTGGGTGCGATGCGGGCGGGAATTCGAACCGTCATTATACCCGAGAAAAGCAAAAAAGAACTATCTGAGTTGCCCCACCATCTGAGGCGCAAGATTGAGTTTGTCCCCGTAAAGCAAATGTCAGAGGTTTTGGCAAGGGCGATTATTGGGATTAAACCAAAGCGCAAATTAAAACAGGCAAAAACCAAACGCAAATAACCGATGAAAATCCTTGCAATTGATACAGCCACAAAAAGCTGCAGCGTTGCCGTAACAGATGATGGGTCCTTATCCGCTGAATTAACAACACTCAAAAACCAGACTCACTCCAAGCACTTAATGGAATTAATCCATTCGGTTCTGGAAATCGCCGGTTTTGGCGTTGGAGATCTGGCCGGGCTGGCCGTTACGATCGGGCCGGGCTCATTTACCGGCTTGCGTATTGGCATCAGTACCATTAAAGGATTAGCGCATGCACTGGACAAACCGGTTGTGGGCATATCGAGTCTTAAAGCGCTTGCCTGGCAATGTGCTGAAACATCGTATTTGATCTGCCCGCTGCTGGATGCTCGCAAAGGCGAGGTATATTGTGCCACCTATCTTTTCAATGAGGATCAGTTAATTCAAAAAACAAGCGCGCGTGCGATAATTCCTGAAGCCGTCGTTGAGGATATTAAAGTGCCCTGTGTGTTTATTGGAACCGGTGCCCAGCTTTATCGCCAAAGAATTGCAGCTGCGCTGGGCGGTTTGGCCCATTTTGTTCCCAAGGGCCAAAACATTATACGGGCATCGAGTGTTGCTTTTCTTAGCATGCCAAGATTTGAGGCCAATGAGCCCGATGGGATTGCCGGCCTGGTCCCTCATTACATCAGGAAATCGGATGCGGAATTAAACTTTGGCCCCTGATCATCCGGCAACACCGCATTAGCCACATAGGGAAATCTAATCATGTTATGGTAATCATTGACAATCCGTATTCATGTTGATAGGAATAAAGTTTCATGTTTACACGAGATACTTCCGTTAATCCATTTTGCAATTACCTGAATTTTGCACGAGTCGGAGGCTTTCAACTTCTCATTAATTTTCATGCAAGATTCAGGTATTAACACTCTGGGGACACAGATTCCATGGAACCATATTCTCGGCCGGATCCACCGGGCCAGATGGCTTTTCCGGTGGCAAAAGCCGGATATCCGCCGATTTTTGGTGCGGCATTTGTCACCCTGATTTTTGCCCTGCTGGGGATGACATACCTGACCTTATTCGGCCTGGTGATCACCTTCTGCTTTTGCGGGTTTTTCAGGGATCCGGATCGGGTGATTCCCAATCAACCGGATGGCATCGTTTCGCCTGCGGATGGAAAAGTCATTTCGGTGGGCCCTGTTGATCGCACTTCCTTTTACGAAGGCAGTTGCCAGAAGATCAGCATCTTTATGTCCGTATTTAATGTGCATGTCAATCGTATTCCGTTTGACGGCAATGTCAAAAAGGTTGGTTATTCCCCCGGTAAATTTTTTGCGGCAAACCTGAATAAAGCATCTTTGCAAAATGAGCACAATGCGGTTTTTCTGGAAACTGCAGACGACAAGATGATGTGTGTCGTCCAGGTCGCCGGATTGATTGCCAGAAGGATTATCTGCAAGGTGCAGTCCGGTGATGATGTGTGTAAAGGCCAGCGTTACGGAATGATCTGTTTTGGTTCGCGACTCGATGTATATCTTCCTGATGATGTCGAAATCAAGGTGACTGTCGGTGATAAAGTAAAGGCGGGGTCTTCTCTTATCGGCCGATTCACATAGCAGATGTAATTTTTCGATTAACGGAATCTAGGTATGAAAAAAACATATAAAATCGCTGTCATCCCGGGAGATGGAACCGGGCCGGAGGTCGTTGCAGAGGGCATGAAGGTGCTTGAAGCGGTGGCCGCAAAATGTAATTTCGGTTTTCAGTTTTCTGCTTACGATATCGGCGGTGAGCATTATCTGGCCACAGGGGAAACCATTACCGATCAACTGCTTGATTCACTCGCAAAAAAAGATGCAATTTTTCTAGGGGCCATCGGTCATCCGGAAGTTCAACCCGGCATTCTGGAGAAGGGCATTCTGTTGAAAACCCGGTTTACGTTAGATCAATATATCAACTTAAGACCGGTTAAACTCTATGAAGGCGTTTATACGCCGATTAAGGACAAGCGCCCTGAACATATCGATTTTGTCGTCGTACGTGAAAATACGGAGGGGATTTATGCCGGTGCCGGTGGTTGCCTGAAGCGCGGCACACCGGATGAGATTGCCACCCAGGAATCCATCAATACCCGCAAAGGCGTGGAACGGTGCATTCGGTATGCTTTTGATTATTGCCAAACAAGAAACAAGGCTAAAAAGCTCACGCTTTGCGGCAAAACCAATGTACTGACCTATGCCTTTGACCTCTGGGAACGAGCATTTTACGAGGTCGCCGAGGAGTACCCGGATATCGAAACCGATTATGTTCATGTTGATGCCCTGTGCATGTGGATGGTAAAAAACCCGGAGTGGTTCGATGTGATTGTTACCGATAATATGTTCGGTGATATTATTACCGATCTGGGTGCGATGATACAGGGCGGCATGGGAATCGCAGCCGGCGCCAATATCAACCCCAATGGCGTTTCGATGTTTGAACCCATCGGGGGCTCGGCGCCTAAATATACCGGGCAGAAGAAAATAAACCCGATTGCAGCCATATTGGCAGCGCAGATGATGCTGGGAACCATCGGGGAGAAAAAGGCGGCAGCTTTTGTTGAAGCCAGTGTTGCCAAAGTTCTGCGGGAAGATGTCAAAGATGTCGCAGCCGGTAAAATGGGGCATTCGACCCAGGAGGTTGGCGATCTCGTGGTAGATTATATCGTAAAAAACTAGAGGGTGAACACAGTATGGCTCAGAAAAAATTGAACATCGCTGTTGCCGGTGCCACCGGTGCGGTGGGAAATCAGATGATACGCTGTCTGGAAGAGATGGATTTCCCGATCAATTCCGTCGTATTTTTGGCCACGAGTCGTTCTGTCGGACGCCAACTCAGATTTAAAGGCGACCTGATCGATGTAAAGGAATTGAAGGAGGATTCTTTTAAAGGATTCGATATTGCGCTTTTTTCAGCCGGCGGCGGCACCAGTGAAAAATTTGCCCCTTTTGCTGCCAGAGACGGGTGTGTGGTCGTTGACAACTCCAGCGCCTGGCGTATGGATCCCCAGGTGCCGCTGGTGGTGCCTGAGGTCAATCCACACGCCATTGCCCAGCATACTGAAAAGGGCATCATCGCCAACCCGAATTGTTCGACGATCCAGATGGTTGTGGCGCTGCATCCGATCCACAAGAGATACGGTGTTAAACGAATCGTGGTGTCTACCTATCAGGCGGTATCGGGAACGGGCAAAAAGGCAATTGATGAACTCTTTGATCAATCCCGGGCAATGATTAATTTTTTGGATTATGAGAATCGGGTATACCCGCATCGCATTGCTTTTAATTGTTTACCCCATATCGATACCTTTGTGGATAACGGGTATACCAAAGAAGAAATGAAAATGGTCCATGAAACCCGAAAGATTATGGAGGATGATTCTATCGCCGTCACGGCAACAACGGTTCGCGTGCCTGTTTTCATCGGACATTCCGAATCTGTTAACATTGAAACCAATGAACCGGTATCTGCTGAGGATGTCAGGGCCTTGCTGAAAAATGCGCCGGGAGTTAAAGTGATGGATGATCCCGGCAAAAATCTGTACCCGCTGGCAACCGATGCTGCCGGGCAGGATTTAACCCTGGTGGGGCGGATTCGTCAGGATGAATCGGTCGCCAACGGCATCAATATGTGGATCGTGGCGGACAATATTAGAAAGGGTGCGGCGACCAACACGGTGCAAATTGCCCGAATCCTGGCGAATGAGTATCTATGAGAATTTAGGGATTTAGGGATTTAAATAACGAATAACAATTAACGCCGAATTGAGCATTTTTTGCTCGATGAGGATAGGAGTTATTAAATTGGATCGAGTCCCCGTTACCAAGCAAGGTTTTGAAGCGCTTAAAAAAGAGCTCG
>CBDUUO010000135.1:0-7446 GCA_965370395.1 uncultured bacterium | reverse complement strand
TAGGTGGCGGCTGCGATCCCGGCGATGCAGCCCTCTCCCACCGCTTTTGCAATCTGCCACGGGGGACCACAGATGTCCCCGGCCGCAAAAACGCCCGGCACATTGGTTTCCATTTTTTTATTGGTATCAATATATTTCATTTCATCGTCAAATTGGATCCCGATATGGGCGGCCAATTCCATAACGCCCCTGGCACCGAGTTCGATAAAAACGCCGGCGACAGGTATTTTTGTTCCATCTGCTAAAACAATTTCCGTAACAGCGGTATCACCTGAGATTTCCTGGACTTTAACATTTTCACGGATCACCACATTGCTCTTTTTCAGTTCGGCGGCCAGCGTATCGGTGACGTCCAATTTCTCATGGATCAGGTTTACGGTTTTGGCATAGTCAAGCAGTGTTAGCGCTCCGCCAACAGCCGCACTGGCACCACCGACAACAGCGACATCTTCTCCTTTAAAAAAATTGGCATCGCATTCCACGCAATAACTGACACCGCGGCCCAGAAATTCTTTTTCCCCGGGCACACCTAATTTGTTGCGTGCCGTACCTGTCGCCACAATAAGCGATTTGCAGGTCAGTTCTGTTCCACTTTCGGAAATGATTTTAAAATGCGGCCCTTCCGGCAGTATGTTTAAAACATCTTCTTCAAGCAAGTCAGCTCCAAAATTGGCGGCCTGCTGTCGGCCAGCATTAAGCATTTCCTCTCCGGTGATGTTGAAAATGCAGTAAAAATTTTCAACATGGGCATGAAACAGGCTGCTCCGGGTCTCTTTGCCCAATACCAGCACGGAAACTTTTTTGCGGGCTGCATGAATCGCCGCCTGCAATCCGGCAGGACCGGTACCTAAAATGATGACATCATAGTTTTTCTTTTCCGGCATATGTCACTCCTAACTGTGATTAGCTCATAGCTCATAGCTGATAGGCAAGGAAGCCAGGAAGCTCTGAAGCTTGGAAGCTTGAAGGCTAATAGGTTAGAAAGCTTTGAGGCCAGAAAGCTCAGGAGCTTTTGAGCCTCCAAGCCTTCCAGCTTCCCAGCATTCAAGCCCTTGACTGTGAGCTATCAGCTATGAGCTATTTATCTGACACCTATTATTTTTCCTTTGTGTTAAAATGCTTGAGCGCCTGAGAAGCCAGCATCTTTTTCTTTATGCGCGGCGGATATAACCGGTCGACTTTGTTGTGCTCATGGTCAAACCGGTTAATGTAAAGCCTGCGAACAGGGCTTCCGTAAATGCTGATCATAATCGTGGTGCCCTGGCCGGGGTTTCCCGTTTGATGGATGCCATTATTTAGCGGGCGTGTCAATTCGATTTCCCCCGGCTGCAATTGAACCCGGGCAGTTTGCCTCAAGCGGGCAAAGCCTTCAACTGTGCCGTCGTCTTCGCGTGCGTATCGGATGACCCCAAGCTCTCCCACGGCCGCGCCCGAGACCCCCCAGGAATTGTGATCATGAATCGGGGTGTAATCCCCGGGCCCGTAAAGGAACATCCGCAGTGAAAAAAGCCGCTTCGGATTGAGATACAGCAGAATTTCATCATCGATCATCTGAGCCTGTCGCAAATCCGGGTAAGGGCTGCCGCCTATGATGTTTTTTAATAGTTCCTGAAATACCGATTGATTTCGTAGGAAGCCCGGTAACTCATTTTGAAAAAAATCCATGCGGGCCGCATCGCCGGAAATATTTTCGATGGAATCCGACCAGCGTTTGCATATTTCCAGCAACTCCTCGGGCGGCTTGGGTGGTCGCGGCATCAGCATGTATCTCCTTAATTTATAATTGCCTTAAATGTTTTCCAGCCGAACATACTGATCATAATAGGCAGCGCCGGAGCCGATGTCGGTCAGCTGGGCGGCAATCAGCTGATTCACACCACCGCCCCGGCTGATCCAATCTCCCCGACGATAGATCACAACCCCGGGGTGAAGATCCGGCAGGGTTTGCAAGAACACTTTCAAGCGCCCCAATGGCGAAACCAGCTCAACCGGTTTGCCCGGTTTCAGATATTTCAGGCAAGGACTATCCGGTGCCACCCAGACCGCCGGCAGTTGCTTTTGATCTTCGGGCAGCATCTGGGAATGAATGGCTCTACGGCGCACCAGCGTTAACAGCCGCAACGGATATTCCGCCGGCGCTTCAGGTTCCGCATGCAGCAAATAGGGAAATCGGTATTTGCCGTCTTGATTGGCAAACCGCTGGTCGGCGTAAGCAATCGCAGGCCGATTGGAACGCACACAGCCACAATTCCGAATCTCCTCAAGGGTTGCGGACAGATAGGGTGAATCTAAAGATGCCCGCAAGCAATCTTCTGAAGTCGGTAGATTTACCGGTGGGTCCAGGCGCTTGGCGATTTGTCTGAGAATCCAATAATCGTTTCTGGCTTCACCGGGAGCGGGAAGTACCGGGCATACATATTGAACATGCTCATGCAGATAAGAACCAATAATGTCTTCCTGCTCCATGATAAGGGTAGTGGGCAGTACCAGATCGGCTTGCTGGGCCGTATCATTCATAAAGGCATCGACCACAACCTTAAAATCAACCCGGGCAAAAGCTTGCATCAGTTGCTGGGAGTCCGGCGCCTGGTTAATGACATTGGCGCCGTTGACCCAGATCATTTCAATCGGCGGGTTTTCAGCCGTCAGGATCTCGCGGCCGATCACCGGAAATGGAAAGGAACGACGCGGCAGTTTTTCCAGTTCCCGCGCCCATTTTAAATTCAGGTTGCGATAGGAATGGAGCTGGAAATAGCTGCCGCCCCCCGACCGCCCGATATTGCCTGAAAGCATCGCCAGCGCATTGATAAATCTGACATTTTCGCCGCCATATCGATAACGCTGCAATCCGGCGCTGATCAGTGTGGCCACCGGACTTTCTTCGGCATAGGACTCATAAATCCGCTGAAAATCGCTATTCGAAACGTTGCAGGCCCCCAGCAGTGCTTCCATTGGATGATTCAGGATCAGCGAAAAAAATTTTTCCGGATTCCGCGAGCAGCTTTTAACTTCTTCAGAGATCAAATCGTTTTCTATCAGTAAGCGCAAGACAGCGGCTGCCAGGAACCGATCCGTGCCGGGTCGGATACAAATGTGCGCATCGGAATAGGTGTGATTTCCATCGCCCCCCGGTGAGATCGTTAACACCCGGGTGCCGTTTTTCCGGGCTCGTTTTACCAGAGCGGCCGTATGAACCGAGCTGCGGGAAAAGTCTCTGCCCCAGTTGACAATCCTGGAAGCATGGATCAGATCATTGATATCGTTATTTTCCCGTGAGCCGAAGTCATGCACACATGCCATATAGCCGGCGGCATCGCAAAGGGATCCTCGTACCCGGCTGGTACCCAGCCTGGCAAAAAGAAGTGTGGTGGCTTCTTTTAAAACACCTTTGGCGCCCTCGTTGTGAATATGCAAAATGGCGGTGGGACGGGAACGCAAATTCTGGATCTTTGCGGCACACACATCAAGCGCTTCAGCCCAGCTGATGGTTTGCCAACCGGTTTTGGTTTTTAACTGCGGGTGAACAATCCGGTGGGGGCTTTGAATCCTTCTGACATGATCCTTAATTTTGGCGCAGGTAAACCCGGAGGTAAACGGATTATCGGGATTACCCTTGACCTTCACCCTGCCATCCGCTGCGCGCCTTACAACTATTGAACAGGCGTCGGGACAATCCATGGTACAGGCCGTGAGCTCACTGATTACTTTTTCTTTCCTTTCACGCATTATCCGTAAATTAAGCAGCAGGGACAATTAGTCAAGAATGGGGTGAATCGGAAAAAGGCGGGGTAATGTGGATTCAGCTTGCCGCGTGCTGGGCCTTCTCTAAACTCTCGAGCATGGCATCCACCCAATGGTCAAAGAGGAACCATATGCGGATCGTGTCGACCAAATTCTTGGCCGCTTTGGGGAACCGCTCCGTCAGTTCCCGGTAGGCAGAGGCAGCGAGGCGTTTGCTCCCGAGGTGGCCGGCCGCCGCGACGATTGAATCCGTTTTGAAATTTCAAAAGTGTAAGTTAAAAAGTTAAGAACGTCCCAATTTTTACTAAACATTAAGGGTGATAAACATCTGACTTCTAACTTAAGCTGAATTTCAGAAATACACTTGACATGTATATTTGAGTCATATACATTTACTTATTATGAAAGATGAATTTGAGCTGTTCACTGGATTTCAATGGGATGAGGGAAATATCGATAAGAACCTATATAAGCATAACGTCGAAAACTGGGAATTCGAACAGATTTTTTTTAACGAACCACTGATTATTTTAGATGATCCGGAACATTCATTTTCAGAGAAGCGATGGGCTGCATTTGGCAAAACTGATGCAGGTCGACTGCTTACTGTCATCTTCACAAAACGGAGTAACCTAATAAGAGCCATATCGGCGAGGGATATGAACCGAAAAGAAAGGAAGTTTTATGAAAAAAATGAATAAAAAAATTCCAAACTTCAAAAACGAGGATGAGGAACGGGAATTCTGGGCGACCCATTCTCCTCTTGAATTCTTTAATACTAGTAGCTTTAAACGAGCCTCCTTTCCTAAACTGAAGCCTTCATTAAAATCAATATCGATTCGTTTACCCGTGGATATGTTGGCAGAGCTTAAAATTTTAGCAAATAAGAAAGATGTTCCTTATCAGAGTTTAGCAAAGATTTATTTGGCAAGACAAATTGCGTTGGAACGTAGTTCTTCCAGTACCTCACCCAGAAATAAAGCCGGCCTTTAAGCCCGGACCCAACCAACCGCTGCATCTGGCCGGGAGAAGCTCGTGAGTTTACCGTCGTGGACTGTGCCGGATCCCACATCCTCGATCTGAAATCCGCAATCCGAATTCCGCAATCTACAATCTTAAGATTCAGCTTGCCGCGTGCTTGGCCTTCTCTAAACCCTCGAGCAGGGTCATTTAATTGCATCGCGATTAACGTATCACATCTCAAAATCATATTTATCATTGAAAATCTTATATTGACATTATAATTTTCAAGAAATATATGCGGATGCACCCGGCCGGAGGCGCTCCATGCACAGTGCCATCAAGGATTTACAGCTGGAACATCTGTGGGTGATCTATCCGGGAGCACAGCAATACACGCTCCACGAAAGGATCTCCGTCATCTCCATGGAGACCGTCGCAGACCTGGTGGAGGACCTGCGGAAATCAACTTGAATCTGTGAATCTGTTTCCTCTCCAAAAGAAAAACGGTTACAGCTACGAAGATATCTAATACAACAAACTGGGCCGTAACAAAAAATTTAAGCGACTACTTTAAACCAATAAGAGTCAAACGAAGACTTGACCCCTTTTCAGTTCAGTGTGATCGGATCGGAAATTAATAAGTTGAGAACGTCCCCCTTCTCCCAATCCAAAACCTTATTTATTTTTCGATGGCCTGCCCACGGGACATGCAAATTCGCAGCGTCTGCAATACTTGATACGTTTGCCCGTTTCATCCGTGCTTTCCGTTCGCAGGATTTCAGCGGCATTAATATCATTTTCCATCTGAATGTTACATATTGCTCGGCTGAAGCAGCCGTTGCGGCCGGGAAGGGTCAGCATCCCCATTTCGACAGATGAAAAAACGATATCGCTGTAAGCATTTTGGGGACAGGCGTGTCTGCACGGTTCCTTGCAACCGTCGCAGGGATCAAACTGAACCGGACCGGTCGGTTCAACTTCCTCTTCCAGAATCATCGCCCGCAGACGAATTCTAGGACCAAATTCCGGTGTTACCAACAAATTGTTTTTACCAATACAACCCAACCCGGCCATCACCGCCGAATCTTTTAGAAAAATGCCGCCCTTTTCAACATGGTAGGGTAGTTTGTGTGTTTTAATTTCAAATTTTTCTTGCACCCAGTCGGATAGGTTATTGTTTATTCGAATTAAAATTCGGTTTCCGGGTGTGCCTTTACGGCCATCCCACCAATCCAACTGCGGCTCATCCTTCTTATGTTCAACGGCAATTACAACGACCGCTTTGGCGTTTGAAGGCCAGGCAATTTTTCCCAATTCGATACCTTCTGCGGTTTCGCGAGAACCGACACCGAGACTTTGCTCCATTTTGGGATAGATTAAGTGGGACGGCGACAGTTTGAGAAGCTTGGCGTCAGCTATACCTGCTAACGATGCGCCAAAGGATTTCGCTTTTACGGTAATTTGTCTAGAAATATTTGATGGTGAAGAAGTCATTTGAAAACTCCGTTCATAATAATTTCCATTAACATTGGTAAAGCCGATTTTTGTTAGATTGGCAAATCAACCTTACAACAAATTTTGAGACATTCCTATTTTTTTGTAAACCTCTCCTTTTTCAATCGACACCTAAAGTGTAAGTCGAACAAATCGTTCGGTGATCCATTTTCAGATCTTAATCTTGCCGGGATAAACGGAAGTCGGGAAATGAGGTATATTATAGAACGCTTACTTCATAATTACGAAATAACAGGAGGAATAGCCATGAAACATATCAATAAAATAACTGTGTCAATTATCGCATTGGGAATCGTTGCCTTTAGTATTTCTTCGATGGCTGGAACCGGCCACGAATTGACTTTGAATGCGATCAAAGATCATCCCACAGCAAAAGGCACGGCGCTTATCAAAGATAACTATGTGAGCATTCAGGCCAGAGGGCTCAAGCCCGATTCGGTCTACACGGTCTGGTTTGTGAATATGAAGCCCAAGAAACATGAAACCGGAGCGGGATCAGCGCCTTACATGTTTAAGACGGATGCAAATGGGTTTGGCCAGTATTCGGCTCCGCTGAGCGAGTCGCCCTTTGGCAAATGGCAGATGATTATGATCGTGCTGCACACAAACGGTGATCCCACTGATATGAAAAGCATGGTGGGCGCCCTGAAGGCTAAACTGGCCTAACTGAAACATTACAGGAATATTTACCAAGAAATATATTTTTGGTATTTGGTTGCGAAAAATTATGATGAAGACCGTATGCAACTTTTTGCATGCGGTCTTTCCATATGGGGAAAATAATTTATTTTGAAGATAAACGATTGGTTCCAATTAAAGATTGCGGCTATACGGATAAACATTGATAAAGCCGCTCTTTTTTAGTTTGGCAAATCAAAGCCACAACAAAATATGAATCCCTCCAAATTCCACCATCAGGCACGGTTTACACAATCCAAACCCTTGCAAAATGCTGTGGAATGCCATATGCAATGTCTAATGAATCAATTGGATGACAGTGGCAATCATGGTGCTCTTCTCGGATTCTCTGGAAATTGAAGCATACCATCAGTTCAAAAAACATTCCTTAAACTGATAAATATTATCAGCGAAACTTATATTCAATAAGAATCTCAGGAAGGATGCCGGAATGGGTAAGAAGCCGACCTATGAAGAGTTGTTAAAACGAGTCAAGCAATTAGAGAAGAATGTTGAAGAAAGTAAGCGGGTGGCAAAAGATTTTGAACA
>CBDUUO010000134.1:0-7512 GCA_965370395.1 uncultured bacterium | reverse complement strand
ACAAGTCCGCCTATCTCAGGGCCCATTATCCGGCCGAGTTCATGGCATCTGTCATTTCCAATGGCGGGGGTTATTACTCCACATTTGGTTATCTATCGGAAGCCAGACGGATGGGCCTCAAAATCCTGCCTCCCGATATCAACCAGAGTGAGATCAAATATACCGGCCACAATAGAGAGCTCCGGGTCGGTCTCATGCAGTTAAAGGCGCTATCCCAAGAGGGTCGGGAGCTCATCATTCATGAGCGTTCCAAAAACGGCCCCTTCACTGGCCTTGAGGATTTTCTGCTCAGAGTTGGCCGCCATCTCCACTTTCAGGATGTCAGGATCCTGATCAAGGCGGGCTGCTTTGACAGCATCGCCAGTGGCTTAAATAGGCCTTCTTTGATGTGGCAGGCCCTTCGATTCTACGGTGGGGAACATCAGGAAGAAAACACCTCCAGCCTGTTTCCCACACCTGCTGTTCTTCTTCCCGTAAAACAACCCCCTTATCCAAAAGCCCTCATGCTGAGACATGAATTGGATACCTTGGGCCTCCTGCTTTCCCTCCATCCCCTCGACCGATACAAGGGCATCTTAAAAGGGTTGGATTTTGTCAGGGCCCAGGACCTCCATGCCCATGTGGGGAAAAGGGTGACCACCATCGGTTGGCTGGTAACCGGGAAGACGGTGCATACAAAGGATGGGGAGCCCATGAAGTTCGTCTCCTTTGAGGATACCACCGGCCTTTATGAAACCGTGTTCTTTCCGAAGGTATATAATCAATTCTGCCCCATGCTGACTGGGTCAACGCCCTATATCTTGGAGGGGCGGGTAGAGGAGGATTTCGGTTCCACCAGTGTGACGGTAAGCTGGATAGGATTTCTGGACAAATACAAACGAGGGCTTTCCCACCCTCGCGGACTAAACGCGAAATTGGATAATCATTTAAGATAAGGCTGGGCTGGTCGGATTTCATATGGCGCTGACATTTTTGAAGCAATAATGTGTCCATCATAATACATAGGTTTAAAAATGAAGAAACAAATACTTACAAAAGGTCGAATATCGATCGGACCTGGCTGCTGAGCTTTTCAAACTGCTCGGGATAAAGCGATTGTGCGCCGTCACTGAGTGCCTCTTCAGGCGCATGATGCACTTCTACCATCAGCCCGTCGGCACCTACAGCTACGGCTGCCCGACTGAGCGGGATCACCTGGTCTCTTCGACCGGTTGCATGGCTGGGATCCACAATAACCGGCAAATGGCTTTCATTTCGGACAAAAGGAACCGCAGAAAGATCTAGGGTATTCCGGCTGTGATGGACAAAGGTGCGAACCCCCCGCTCACACAATATGACCTGAGAGTTCCCCCCTTCTAAAATATATTCCGCAGCCATGAGCCATTCGTCGATGGTGGCTGCCATACCGCGTTTTAGGAGAACCGGCCTTTTGGCCTTTCCGGCGCGTTTGAGAAGACTGTAGTTTTGCATATTCCGGGCACCGATTTGGATGACATCGGCGTATTCTTCCACTAGGTCAAAATTTTCATAATCCATGACCTCGGTAACCACCGGCATACCAGTTGTCTCCCGAACCTTGGCCAAGATTTCTAATCCTTCTTTACCCAGCCCCTGAAATGAATAGGGAGATGTCCGCGGTTTAAAGGCACCGCCTCTAAAAATCTGGGCGCCTGCCGCTTTCACATGTTTCGCAATGGTTAAGGCCTGGGTTTCACTTTCAACGGCGCATGGACCGGCAATGATGGTCAGGGAACCGTTGCCTATCGCTACGTCTCCGACCCGAATAATGGTTTTTTCCGGTTGAAACTCTCGGCTTACGAGCTTATAGGGTCGTGTGACAGGTATGGCCTCCTTGACTCCTGGCATCCCAAGAAACAGGGAGCCGTCAACAGGGCCTTTATTGTAAAGGATACCGATCGAAACCCTTTCCCCGCCCGGAATAGGACGGGGCATATAACCATATTTTTTAATGGCTGAGACAACCGAATCGATTTGTTCAGTAGTTGCATTTTGATTCATTACTAACAACATGTTCCTTTCTCCTTTATTAGTTTACCAATCCTCTGATTCATAAAAAAGGGGCTGAAGTAATTCCCGCAGCCCCCTAAAACGAAAAAGGACCATGGGCCTTTGAAGGGGCCCACAGTCCTTGGATTTTCTTTCGCTAATGGCGAACGCTTAAATCAACGGGACAGAACACCCCTCCCTTCTGTTCCACCAGCGCCACCACCAAAAATAATTATTTCTATGCAATTCTTTCATGTTTATATCTGTTACCTTTTCCAAAACTCTAATCTTGATAACCTCGTAAAAAGTCTCCACAACATGTCATTTCGAGCGAAGCGAGAAATCTTACCAATGTAACATGTTGAAAATACAAAATTTCTCCCTGCAGTCGAAATGACAGACCCGTCTGCCAGACGGCGGGCAGGTTCACCGAATACGGCTTTTTACGAAACCATCAATCTTAACGCCCTGATACATACTTCAAGATCAGCTTCTTTGTCAAGGGTTTTTTTATTTGCGACGTCTTTTTCCTTGGCACACAAGCCTAATTGCTCCGATACTTCTTCATTAAAAAGGGACTTCTTATCATTCATGCAAGTTATCTCACCCGATCTTCAAGACAAGACCCGCGGCCGTATCTCCTGCCGCGCACCCTCCCCAAAGCAAATAACCGCCACCTAACATTACCACTTCTTCAATTCCTTCAACAACTAAACGCCCAGCCGTAGGCGCCTGAGGGTGTCCGAAAACCAAAGAACTGCCATAATTATTAAAGCTATTAATATCAATATTCATCTGTTGTGATAAATAAACATCATTGGCTGCAAAGGGATTGTGAGTTTTTATGGCCTTAACATCATTAATTCCGATGCCGGCCTTCTCCAGCGCCATTCTGACCGCCGGCACCACAGCCATGGCCATATATCCTTTTTTGGCTCGGGCATACCCATAGGAAACCAGCTGAACTTCAACTCCGGGGTCGGCGCTCAGTTCTTGGGCCTTTTCGCGGGTGGTCACAATAACCGCGCAATGTCCATCTGCGGGATGGGTTTGAGAACCAAACGTATGGACACCATCGGGTAGTACCGGCCGCAGTCCGGCCAGGCCTTCGCGAGTGCAGGGTGTAATGCCTTCATCGTCCTCAACCAGAACGGTCTTTTTTCTAGAGAGTTTTATTTCCACGGGAAACATATAGCGCTTTTTAAACGCTTTATCATCGGCACAGGAATCCATGTACTGCTCATACCGCCGCAACGCCACGGCATCACACTGTTCTCTGGTTATCCCGGCTTCCAGGGCTACGTTTTCAGCGGTTTGAATCATAGCGCCTTTTGCCCACGGATCCTGATTAAAATTGTCCATCACCCAGTTTTCGGAGATCACCTCACCCCCGGGCCCATTTGGATTGGGCCAGACCGTATGGGGGCCATTGGAGCATCTATCGGTCATCAAACAATACAGATCCTGGTAAAGCCCGGTCTCAATACCGACCCCAGCATGAAAGATACAAGTTGCAGAGGTTGTACAGGCCTGGCTGATGATGACGCCCGGAATTTGAGCAGCGCCGATAAGGGCCGCTGCCCACGGGCCTCCGTAAAACCACTGGGGTTGGCCGATGGTGATCCCCAGAAACACATAATCAAACATCATGGGATCCCATTTCTTTTCCGCGAACCACCGCTTGGATGTGTTGGCCGCAAGGGTAATCGAACTTTCATTCGCCATACTCCCTTGCCATTTAGAAAAGGGCGTACTGTAATATCCTCGGTAGGGTATAAAGGCTTTCGTCAACATATCATCCTCCTCATTATACATCTTTTTTTGGAACTTACCGGATTCATTTGCATACGGTTTATAGGTACTCGAAAAATCGACCGATCTGCCACCCGCCAAGCGACAGTGGTAAGAAGCGCTGGCTTTTGCTAAGCAGACCCATCACTCCATTTGCCATACCTTTCCCTAAGTAAACGATGAAGGATCTTACCGGTCGGAGTTCGCGGCATTTCCTCATCTTTGATGCATTCCATAGATTTTGGCTGCTTGTAACCGGCAAGCCTCCCTTTGCAATATTCCAGGATATCCTTGTTTAGTTCATCACAGGGGTCATATTTCTCATGCAACACTATTATTGCTTTAATGGCTTCCCCCCATTTATCATCAGGTATGCCGATAATGGCAATATCTTTAATGGCCTCGTGACAGACCAGAACACATTCAACCTCGGAAGGATATACATTCTCCCCACCTGTAATGATCATATTTGCCTTTCTATCAACCAATACATAATACCCATCTTCATCCCGTCTGGCCATATCGCCGGCCGTAGACCATTCGCCCGCAAAAGCCTCTTCTGTCTTCTTTGGCTCTTTCAGGTATTCTTTAAACATCATGGGGGTACGATAAAAGAGTTCGCCCACCTCCCCGTCTTTAACTTCCTCTCTGTTTTCATCCAGTATTTTTATCCTGTCAGTTCCGTAGATCTCGCGACCAATGGAGCCCAGCTTCTTAAATTGGTCTTCAGGTCTTAATAAAGTCACCAATCCGCCTTCAGTGCTCCCGTATGCCTCCCACAACTCAGCGTTTTTAAAGTAATCCATGATAGCAAGTTTCAGTTCTTTTCGGGCCGGTGCCGAGGAGATCAACAACTGACGGATAGACGAGACATCAATGCTGTTTTTCACCTCGTCCGGAAGGGCCAGCATCATAACATAATGGGTGGGAACCAGAGATGTAAAGGTTATTTTATATTTTTCAATAGTCCGTAAAAGATCTTCAGGATCAAAACTGACCATGTTATAGACAAAAACGGGCGCCGTTTCCAGAGTATAGGGGAATGAATGAAAGATAGAATTTACATGAGACATGGGCATAACCAGCATAGCCTTATCAATAGGACGTACTCCCATGTTGATATTGGTTAATACATATTGGGCATGATAACTTTCATGGGTTCGGACCACTCCCTTTGGTCGACCCGTGGTTCCCGATGTGTATATGATAGTCCAGGTGTCGTCTCCATCAACCATGACCTCCGGTTCTTCAGCGGGTGACTGGTTCAGCCATTCTTCATACCCAATGTATCCTTCCGGGGTCGGCCCTTTACCTAAATAGATATATGCGGTTTTCGAAACCGGCAGGCTGTCTTTAATCTTATCGATTAGGTTCAAAAAAGGCTTTTCTACAATAAAGGCCTTGCATTCTGAGTGGTTGACAATATATTCGATTTCCGGACCCGCCAGCCTGAACGTTATGGGAACAATAATTTGACCGCCTTTGGCGCATCCGGCGTAGACATCCATCCACTCGCCCCTGTTATAGGCCATAACCGCAAACGTATCTCGGTAACCAACTCCTAATTCCTTCAAGCCGTTCGCCGCCCGGCAGGACCTCTCATTCCATTCCTTAAAAGAATATTCTTTGAATTTGTCCTGCCACCCTAACTTATCAGGGTAGCCTACAGCATTCATCTTTAAAACTGTTCCCACGGGCATCCATTTACTTACCGTCATTTGATAAACTCTTTTAGAGCATATCGCACCTTCGGTGCGGGCCTGTAGGGGTTCGATTTATGCGCCTGAGGCGCATTTATCGAACCCGCAATGACGGGCGTCATAAATGCGCCTCAGGCGCATAAATGCCCTGGCCCAGACCTGATTTAATGGTGCTTTGATCTACGGCATGGGTTTGAGCCACCTTACAGCGAAAACAGCTCATTTCACGGAAGTCGCTCCAGGGCGGGCCGCCCCTACTAGGACTTAAAAAGGAAATTCCTATACTATCAAGTTACAGCTTTCCATTGCGAAAGAGGCCGCTCCAACGACGCCGGTAAGCTGAGGACCTTGGGGAACCCATACTTCTTGGCCGATACTCTCTTCAACCATCTTTACCAGAAATGGATTATAGGCCACCACCCCACCGGTCATAACAACATTTCCAGCCAAGGTATACCATTTCTTGCACCCGTTGAACTATTTGGATTCCAGGGCTTTTACAAGGGCCCTGAAGGTGATGTTGTAAGGCGTCTCTATGCCGGCCCGCTCCCCGTATTCAATGAATTTTCCATTGAGAAAATCGATTTCGGTCCTGCGTTGCATCTCAATATCCATAAGCATGGAAGGCTTGTGATCGCCCACCTTCCCCATGTATTCCATACCGTAAGGATAGAAATCCCGTCCAAGAGCAATTTCATTGGCTCGGGCCACTTTGACACATTCTTTGACCAGGGAATCGATCACCTGAAGAACAATGGGATCATTCATGACTTGATTCATGGTCATGCCGGTAACAGCACATACGGGGTTCGTAGAGGCATTCATGATGGACTTGCGCCAGACCATAGAGACTATCTGATCAGTACGTCTAGTGGTAAGACCGCATCGGCTAAGTGTGTCCGCAACGGCTTCAGCGGCGGGCGCTGTTTCTGGGTCGAGTTCCTGGATAAAATGCGGTGCATGATGAAAGGGCATGTGTACGTGACCCGGCTTTACCAGCCCGCATCCATAATTGACGACGGCCCTCATAACCGCCCTTTTCCCTAAGGCTTTGGCAAGTACAGCTTCGGTATCGATGCCGTTTTGCCAGCTCACAACATATATTCCATCCCAGTGAAAACTCTCTATCGCCGAAGCAATGAGGGGAATCGCATTTGCTTTTACAGTCAGAAACATCACATCGGGAGGGGTGTCGGCTAGGTCGTCCACGCTGGTGCATGTCGTTGAAACTGTCTGCCGGAGATTTTCAGCCCCATCGATAATAATTCCAGGATCTAACGCCGGTTTAACCAGCTCAGGCAACACATCACAGAGGGTTACATCATAACCACCCTTTGAAAGAAAGGCCGCCACAATACAGCCCACTGGACCAGCGCCTACTACCGCAAATTTTTGGAGCTCAAAGTGTGGTTTTTCTTTCATGTTACACCCCCTTTTGGTTCCCTGGAGGATGACGGACTGAACATATCGCACCTTCGGTGCGGGCCTGTAGGGATTCGATTTATGCGCCTGAGGCGCATTTACCCGCCCGCCTCGCCTGAGTCCCGCAGAGCGGGACGATGGCGGACAGGTCGAAGCCGCAATGACGGGCGTCATAAATGCCCTGGCCCAGACCTGATTTGATGGTGCTTTGATCTACGGCATGGGTTTGAGGCACCTTACAGCGAAAACAGCTCATTTCACGGAAGTCGCTCCAGGGCGGGCCGCCCCTACTAGGACCTAAAAAGGAAATTCCTATACTATCAAGTTAATATACCAATTCACCCAGTTAACTGCCGGGTGTAGTCAAGTCGTTTGGTTACCGGCATGATATCAACCGTTTGTTTCAAGAATTCCGAAGGCTTTGGCATCCAAAAGTGTTATGCCGTTTTCCTGTAAAATCTCAATGGCTCTGTCGTTATCGCTGAAGCGAAAAATCATCACTGCCCTTCCCGCAGAAAATCCCACTAATGCATACGTATAAACGACATTCACTTTGGCCTCCATTAAAGGTTTTAACATCGCCGCCAGACTT
>CBDUUO010000133.1:0-7556 GCA_965370395.1 uncultured bacterium | reverse complement strand
ACAAACTCCCCGGCTTTAAATTCACCGCTAACTTTTTTGCCGTCCGGGTAAATCATCGTCCCCTGCCCGGACCGCTCGCCGTCTTTAAATTCACCGCTGTATTTCCGGCCGTCGGGATAGTTCATGGTCCCCTGGCCGCTGCGTTCGCCGAATTTAAAGTCGCCCACGTACTTGCGCCCGTCCGGGTAAAACATGGTGCCTTTTCCATGGCGCTGATCGCTTTTAAACTCACCGATATAGTGGCGGCCGTCCGGGAAGGTCAACTCACCCTGGCCGTTGCGCTCGCGAAATTTCCACTGGCCGACGTATCGGGTTCCATCCGGCATGGTATAGGTGCCTTCTACGATCTCATTTTCCTGCCAGACGCCGACGAGTTTTCGGCCTCCGGGCAAAATAAAAACCCCATTTCCATGGCGCAGGCCGTCTTTGAAATTGCCGATAAACTTTTGACCGGTGGTGGTCACCATGGTGCCATACCCGTTGACGCAATCGCCCTCGGTACACTCATCCGCATTAACACCAAGCGGAGCGCTGGTAACCAATATAAAAAAGGCGATGAAAAATAGCCTCATTTTCTCTGTTCCTTATTGTGTTTATATCAAAAAAACTGCTGAAGCTGGTGTCTTTAGACATGATCCTTGCCATTATTGCTTTGACTTTCTTGACACGTGCATGCCTACAAACCAGGCTACCACTACGACTAAATACATTTGCCCTGTAACCGCTTCCAGAACCGCCAGTGATGTAGCTTGGCGCCCTATAGGTGTAATGTCGCCGTAACCTAAAGTGGTAATAGTTACCAAGCTGAAATATAAATAAATATTTTCTGCATCCAGGAGTTTACTATGCGCAATCGCAAAAGATCCGGGGTATAGTAGCTCCATTAACCTATAAATAAAAGTCCACATCAGCGCAATGAGCAGATATACGACGATCGCAGCAGATATGGTTTGTCTGGTAACCACCTGTGCTGAAAAAATATATATCAAAATCGAAATGACTGCGAAAGCAAAGAGAATCAACCCACAGATGTAGCCGATTGTGACCAGGGTATTGCTTATTGCAATATCCTCGGACCACAATGCAAGAATCGTTGGTATAACCAAGATTACAGCAATTATTATGTGACTTCTTTTTTGAGTGGCAGCATAAATCGTTGTAATAAAAATGATGGAAAAAAACAGGTCCATGAATAAACGTAGGCTCATGAAGTCCTCTACGAAAGGGCCAATCACAATCAGCGTCACAATCAGGACGATCAGAAAGAGAAATCTATCTTTGTAACAAGCTTTCGGAAAAGACAAAAAAAATTTATCTCTCATGAGCCGACCTCTTACCTCCTGTCTGGAACGAGCAGATAGCTTCCACTTTTTCTACAACACCGCTAAAGAGGGCTTTGAACCGTTAGCCTCAGCGCACGCATAATTTGCGCCGCCATCGGTATCGCATTTAAAGAAGTAAGGTAGCAGTATTTGTTCATATTGGCAAAAAAAATCTTTGAATCTTCTATCCCCTCTGTTGCTTTTGTTCAATCTGCTCTATTTTCTGTTTGAGCCTATCGATCACCTGGGCGGGTGTTTCTTTCTTCAGAATCCATTTGAATTGAGCGCGATAATTTCTCACGGCGCTGATCCCCAGAAACTCGATATCGTAAACCTTCCACAATCCCTTGCGTTTGATCATCCGAAGATCGACCGGAATTTTTTGACCCTTCCAGACGACTTTAATGTTTACCAGGGCCCGCCTGGCGGATTTTAGCTCCTGGCCCACATAAATAAGTCTTTCGTCTTTGTATTTTTCCTGCAATTTACCCAGATAGAATTTGCTTAAAAATTCGGTAAATACCCTGACGAACACTTCTCGTTGCGAAGGGCTAAAAATTTTCCAACGAGAGGCTAAAACCCTTCTGGAAAATTCCCGGAAATCAAAGAGCTGCTCTAAAATTATCCTGAGCTTCTGCTGTTGGGCATCTTTTCGATCCGCTTGATTAAATTCAGGATCCTTTAAAATTCGAAAGCCCGCTTCAATGCCTTTCTGCAGCGCTTCTATCGGCTGGTCTCCGTCCGCTAATGATGAGATCGCTGTTAAAGCCAAAAGGCAACCAATTAAAATGCTCCGCATGGAAAGGGTCCTTAAAAAACCGATTACATTCATTGAATTATGACCTGGATTTTGCACGAGTCCTCCAGAGGCGGACAAGTCGGAGGCTTTCATATGCAAGACATTTATTGCATATATCCATACAAAGAGAAACAAAGGCCGTTTGTGCAATCAAACGGCCTTTTCGTTTAGCAAATCGAAAAAACATCAACTGGGGTTCTAAAAAGCTCAGGGTTTAGCAAGACGCCACTGCCCTTTATGTTTTGGCCTCTAAGATATTTACCAACTTTCCATTCGACCTGAAGAAAGTAGCTTCAAACAGCAGTTATGCGTTTTTGACCATTATTCCATTTTTCCAGTAATCCATTATTCCATGTAGGCGGCATAAAACCAGTGTCGTTAAAAGCTACATGCTTTCAATATGTTATAGAAAATTCGAGACGCTTATTTAGCGGGTGCCGGTTCTTCAGGTTCCGGTTCCGGGCACACGCTGGTTGGATCGGCCATTAGCGCCAGATCCTCATAGCGGGCATTGAATTGTTCTTCCAGCTCGGCGTGCAGTTTCTTGGCCTCTTCCGGAAAAGTCCGCGTCAGGGAAGCGAACCGAATCTCGCCTTCCAGAAATTTGCGCAGGGTGCCGTCCGGTTTTTTAGAATCCAGGATAAACGGATTTTCCCCCTGCGCCTTGAGCGCCGGGTTGTATCGATACAGCGGCCAGTAACCGGACTGAACGGCCAATTTTTCTTCTTCCTGGCTTTTACCCATTCCGGCCAGGATCCCCTGGTTGATGCAGGGTGAATAGGCCAGAATCATTGAGGGGCCATCATAACTTTCAGCTTCCAAAATGGCCTTCATCATCTGCTGTTTGTTGGCGCCCATCGCCACGCTGGCCACGTACACGTAACCGTAAGACATCATCATCTTGCCCATATTCTTTTTGGGCGTCTTTTTGCCGGAGGCCGCAAACTTGGCAACCGATCCGGTGGGGGTTGCCTTTGAAGCCTGCCCGCCGGTATTGGAATATACTTCGGTATCCATGACCAGAATATTGATGTCTTCTGCGGTCGCCATCACATGATCAATACCGCCGAAGCCGATATCATAGGCCGCCCCGTCGCCGACAAACACCCAGAACGACTTTTTGGTAAACAGTTTGGAATAGCCGGCAATTTCTTCCAGAAGATTGTTGCCGTTTTGCTGGCTTAGCAGCGCTTTGAGCTGGTCGCCGTATTTCCTGGATCCCTCAGGATCTTTGAAGTTATCCAGCCAGCCCTGCATGGCATCTTTCATTTCCTTGGAAACATCGGTATTTAAGGCTTCTTTCATCAAATCCGCCACCTTATAGCGTTGCTGTAAGTCACCTAAAAACATGCCGTAGATAAACTCGGTCGGATCTTCAAACAGGGAGTTGCCCCAGGTGGGACCAAAGCCGTCCTTGTTGACACAGTACGGAATCGCCGGTGCTGAACCGCCCCAGATCGAGCTGCATCCGGTGGCATTACCGATAACCATGCGCTCGCCGAATAACTGGGTCAGCAGTTTGGCATAAGGGGTTTCACCGCAGCCGGCACAAGCCCCCGAGAATTCAAGCAGCGGCTGACAGAACTGGCTGCCCTTAACCGTGGTTCGGCCGACGACATCATCGCGCACCGGCAGCTCCACGCTAAATTCGTGAAACGGGACCTGCAGCGGCGTCTGGCTCTCCAGGGGTTTCATGACCAGCGCTTTTTTCTTTGACGGACAAATATCAGCGCAGTTGCCGCAGCCCATACAATCAAGGGTATCGACCTGAATGCGGAAATAGTAGCCCTTGAGATCTTTGCCGACCGCCTTTTTGGCCTCAAAACCGTCGGGCGCTTTGCCCAGTTCCTCCTCGGTCAGCAGCGCCGGGCGAATGCTGGCATGCGGGCAGACCATGGCGCACTGGTTGCACTGGATACAGTTTTCCATAATCCATTCCGGCACGTTGATGGCGACACCCCGTTTCTCGTACTTGGAGGTGTCCACCGGGAAAATGCCGTCCGGTTGAAATACACTGACCGGAAGCTTATCCCCCTGCTGGGCCAAAATGGGTCGCATTACATTTTTAACAAAATCCGGCTCGTCTTTTTCAGCCGTTGATTTACCGGTTGCTTCCGCCCAGGATTCCGGATATTCGATTTCCACCAGATTGTCCAGCGTCTGGTCCACAGCGGCAAAGTTCATATCCACAATCTTCTGGCTCTTTTTAGCAAACAGCTCTTTAATTTGGTCTTTCAGGTAAGCGATGGCGTCATCAACCGGAATCACGTTGGCCAGCTTAAAAAAGGCCGTCTGCATGATCATGTTGATGCGGCCGCCAAGTCCAACTTCACTGGCAATTTTTTCAGCATTGATATTGTAAAACTTGAGCTTTTTTTGAGCGATGGTGCTGCGCATGTCAGCCGGAAGCTTTTCTTCCATCTCCTCGGGCGACCAGCGGGAATTGAGGACAAATGTTCCGCCGTCTTTGATACCTTCGAGCACATCGTAAATATCCACATAATTGGCTTTGTGGCAGGCGATATAGTCGGCCGTGTCAATCAAATAGGTGGATTGAATCGGGTTGTTGCCGAACCGCAGATGGGAAATGGTCACCCCGCCTGATTTTTTGGAGTCATATGAAAAATAGGCCTGGGCGAACATATCGGTGTTATCACCGATGATTTTTATAGCGCTCTTGTTGGCGCCCACCGTTCCATCAGCGCCGAGGCCCCAGAATTTAGATTGGACCGTGCCTTCCGGCGTCACATCCAGCGACTCCCCGACCTCTAATGAGGTATTGGTGACATCATCGATAATTCCCACCGTGAAGTGGTTTTTAAGGCTGTCTGATCTCATATTATCATAAACCGCCAGGACCATGGCCGGATTAAATTCCTTGGATCCTAAACCATAACGGCCGCTTAAAATTTGGGGTGTTTGGCCGCGCTCCATAAAGGCGGTGCAAACGTCCTGATACAGGGGTTCGCCCAGCGCACCCGGTTCTTTGGTTCGATCCAGCACCGTTATGGTTTTGGCGCTATCGGGAATAGCGGCAAAAAGATGTTCGGCTGAAAACGGGCGAAACAGGCGCACTTTAACCAGGCCCACTTTTTCACCCCGGGTTAACTGATAATTGATGACTTCCTCGATGGTTTCGCACGACGACCCCATGGAGATAATGATGCGGTCCGCCTCCGGATCTCCCACATAATCAAAAAGGTTGTATTGCCGGCCGGTCAGATCGCTGACTTTTTTCATGTAATCGCTGACGATGCCGGGCACCTTGAGATAATAGGAATTGGTCGCTTCGCGGCCCTGGAAATAAATATCCGGATTCTGCGCGGTTCCCCGCAGTTCAGGCCGTTCCGGATTGGCGCCGCGAGCGCGAAATTTGGCCACGGCCTCAAAGTTTATCAGCCGGGCCATATCTTCATAGTCAAGAACGGCGATTTTTTGGAGCTCGTGTGAGGTACGGAAGCCGTCAAAAAAATGGACAAACGGAAGGCTGCTTTCAATAGCGGACAGATGGGCGGTTAAACCCAGGTCCATGACTTCCTGTACGGAAGCGGATGCCAGCAGGGAAAAACCGGTCTGGCGCACGGCCATCACATCCTGATGATCACCAAAAATGGATAGCGCGTGGGCGGCGATGGCCCGCGCGGAAACATGCAAAACCGCCGGTAGAAGCTCACCGGACATTTTGTACATGTTAGGGATCATCAAAAGCAGTCCCTGGGAGGCGGTAAACGTTGTGGTCAACGCGCCTGCCGCCAGCGAACCGTGCACGGAAGCAGCGGCCCCGGCTTCGGATTGCAGTTGGCGAACAATCATGGGTTGGCCGAAAATGTTTTTGCGCCCTTCGGCGGCCCATTCATCGGCGATTTCACCCATGGATGAAGAGGGCGTGATGGGATAAAGGGTGGCCACATCGCTCATGGCATAGGCCACATGGGCGGCTGCGGTGTTCCCATCCATGGTTTTCATTTCATTGGTTGCCATAGTTTGCTCCTTTGATTCAACGTTTTGGTATTCCAGTAAAATTAATTAGTTATTTTGAAAAAAGTATTATATCGCGGCTAATTTAGAAGCTGTTCGAAGAAATCGTTTCCTTTGTCATCGACGATAATAAAAGCCGGAAAGTCCTTTACGGTTATCATAAAAACGGCTTCCATGCCAAGTTCTTCGTATTCGACGGTTTCAACACTGGTGATGCATTCCTTGCCGAGCCTGGCTGCCGGTCCGCCGATGGAGCCCAGATAGAACCCGCCAAACTTTTTACAGGATTCGGTGACCGCCCGTGATCGGTTGCCTTTGGCCAGCATGATCATGGAGCCCCCCTGGCCTTGAAAGATCGGCACATAGGGATCCATGCGGCCGGCGGTGGTCGGTCCGAACGAGCCCGACGGATAGCCGGGCGGTGTCTTGGCCGGGCCGGCGTAATAGATGATGTGGTTTTTGAAATAATCCGGAAGTGCTTCACCGCGGTCCAGACGTTCGTTTATTTTGGCATGGGCAATATCTCTGGCGACCACAATTTTTCCGGTCAGCAGCAAGGGTGTCGCGACCGGATACGGTTTCAATTGCGCCAGGATCTGATCCATGGGCTGATTTAAATCAACGCGCACCGCATCCGTATCTGCGACATCGACTTGCGGCAAATATTGGGCCGGATTTGTTTCCAGCTGTTCTAAAAAAATACCCTTGGAGGTGATTTTGGCCTTGATATTGCGGTCTGCGCTGCAGCTGACCCCCACCCCGATGGGACAGGATGCGCCGTGACGCGGTAGTCGAATCACCCGGACATCCAGACAGAAATATTTTCCACCGAATTGGGCGCCGATGCCAAGCGCTTCTGATATTTTAAGCACCCGGGCTTCCAGTTCAAGGTCCCGAAAAGCGTGTCCCGCTTCGCTGCCTTTGGTCGGCAGACCGTCCAGATACCTGGCTGAGGCCAGTTTTACCGTTTTCAGGTTGAGTTCGGCAGAAGTCCCTCCGATAACAAACGCCAGATGATACGGCGGGCAGGCAGCGGTCCCGAGTGATTTCATTTTGTCTTTCATAAAATCTAACAGCCGCTGCGGTGTCAATACGGCTTTGGTTTCCTGATAAAGATAGGTCTTATTGGCGGATCCGCCGCCTTTCGCCAAAAACAAAAAATGATATTCATCCCCCTGTACCGCGTACAGTTCGAACTGGGCCGGCAGGTTGCAGCCGGTATTTTTTTCTTCATAAAGGCTCAGGGGCGCATTCTGGGAATAGCGCAGGTTGCCTTTGGTGTAAGCGTTAAAGATGCCTTTTGAAAGCGCTTCTTCATCGGAGTAACCGGTCCAGACCCTCTGGCCTTTTTTGCCGATGACGATTGCCGTTCCGGTATCCTGACACATGGGAAACTCACCTTCGGCGGCAATCACCGCATTTTTTAAAAGCTCCAGTGCAACGACTTTATCATTGGC
>CBDUUO010000132.1:0-7599 GCA_965370395.1 uncultured bacterium | reverse complement strand
TCCAGCAGCATCAGCTTGGGATTGGACATTAATCCTCTGGCAATCGCCAGCATCTGCTGTTCGCCGCCGCTGAGGGTGCCGGCCTGTTGTTTGGCCCTTTCTTTTAAAATCGGAAACGACTGAAAAATTCGCTCCAGATCATTCTGAATAGCCTGACTATCATTTCGGGTGAACGCCCCCATCTTCAGGTTTTCCTGTACAGTCAGGCCCATAAAAATATCACGGCCTTCCGGCACCTGGCAAATCCCCATACGGACAATCTGATGAGGCTCAGCTCGATGAATGGGTTTTTCCTGAAAATAAATCTGTCCCTTTTGCGGCTGGATCAGACCGGAGATCGTTCGCAACGTCGTGCTTTTACCGGCACCGTTGGCACCGAGTATGGCCACAATCCCCCCTTCAGGGACCTCCAGGGTAATTCCTTTGAGGGCCTGTATCTTACCGTAATATGACTCAATCGATTCCAATTTAAGCATGAGTTTTGGCGCTTCCTAAGTAGGCTTCGATAACTTTTGGGTCCTCCTGAATGACTTCCGGAGTTCCTTCGGCGATTTTAACACCGAAATGCAGCACACAGATCCTGTCTGAAAGCCCCATAACCAGTCGCATGTCATGTTCGACCACTAAAATTGTGATTCCGCGTCTGTCACGGATGGCTTTGATGACACCCATCAGGTTTTCAGTCTCCTGGGGATTCAATCCCCCGGCAGGCTCATCCAGAAGTAAAACTTTGGGGTTCATGGCCAACGCTCGAGCCAGTTCCACTCTTTTCTGAACCCCGAATGCCAGATCGGTGACTTTCTGGTTCTCATATTCTTCCAATTCTAAAAACGAGATGATTTCAGAGGCCGTTTCTTTATTTTGGGTTTCTTCGGTTTTAGATCTGCCGAATGCCAGACTGTTGGCGAACACCCCGGATTTGAAATAAAAGTGACGGCCCACCAGAATATTTTCCTGCACACTCATTTCACTGAAAAGCTCGATGTTTTGAAATGTCCGCGCAATCCCGCGCTTTGCGATTTGATGCGGTTTCAGAGATACTAAATCTTTGCCTTCCAGCAAAACGCGCCCGCTATCGGGTTTGTAGAGCGCATTAATAATATTAAATATGGTAGTTTTACCGGCACCATTGGGCCCGATGAGTGAAAAAATCTCACCGTCTCGAATATTAAAGGAACAATCATTGACCGCCTGCAGGCCGCCAAAGCTGATTGAAATGTCTTCCAGCGCAAAAATAATTTTATCGTTCAATTCCTAAATTCCTTAATTCTTGATGAATTCGACTTTTTACGAATTCATCAAGTTTAATTTAATATTCTTTTTTCGACCTCTTCTTCATTGGTTTGCATGTACATCGTATAAGATCCGAATTTATCCACCAACAGATTGTACTCCGGCGTTACAAAGGTGGTTGTGTTGACCTGTTCGATGATAGCGGGCCCAACGACCTGGTTGCCGAATTTAAGCTTGGCTCCGTCAAAAACATGTATTTCTTCAAACCGGTTCTGGAGGGGTAGAAAACTTTTGCGCATTTTTTTAAAGGCCCCTGACGAATCCGATCCGCTGAAGGGTTCCAGTTGAAATTGTGGCTTTTGGGTCCGGCCGATGCACACCATCCTGAGATTGATCAGCTCCACGTGGGTTTGTTCTTCCTCAAGTGAATAGCCAAAAAGCTCATTGTGTTTTTTGTGAAAACGGGTGGAGATAGCGCCGAAGTCTGCCCGTTTGATTTCTTGCGAAGTGATTTCGATATTGACCTCATGGTACTGCTTCACATACCGTAAATCTAAAGAAAAAATATGCGCGATTCGATTTTCCGGAATTCCTTCGGATTTTAAAAGCTTGATTCCTTCTGCTTTCATATCGCCAAATATATTTTTAAAGGTTGAGGTATCTGCCTCATCAAGCATCGTCACATAGGTGCTCACAAAATCGTGTTTTAAATCTGACATTAACATTCCGGCGGCACAGAAAATCGACGATTCCTTGGGAATGATCATAACCGGAATCTCCAGTTCAAGAGCGATCATGCAAGCATGATTCGGACCCGCGCCCCCGGCAATCACCAGTGGAAAATCCCGGGGATCAAATCCCTGTTTGACGGAAACTTCACGAACAGCAGCAGCCATATTTACATTGATCACGCTGTACATTCCGGCTGCCGCTTCCTCTAAATCAAACTTCAATGGTCCGGCAATATGCGCCTCAATCGCATCCCGACTTTTTTTCAGATTCAACGGGATGCGTCCTCCAGCGAAAAAGTCCTTGTCCAGATATCCCAGTACCAGGTCGGCATCGGTGCAGGTCGGCAATTCACCGCCAAGGTCATAACACGCCGGTCCGGGATTGGCGCCGGCACTTTGAGGCCCCATCTTTAGAAGTCCGCCCTCGTCAATCCAGCCGATGCTGCCTCCGCCGGCACCAATCGTGACTACGTTAAGCATCGGCAGGGCAAGCTTGAGCCGGTTAATTTCTCCACTGGTCGTAACCATGGGCGTTTTGTCTTTGACCATCGAGGCATCAAAACTGGTCCCTCCCATGTCAACGGTGATGCAATCATCATATTCCTGTACAGCGGCATATTCCACCCCTGCCACAGGACCGCCCGCGGGCCCTGACAGCAGCGTAACCGCAGCCCTTTCAATCGCCATCTCAGGAGATATCACACCGCCGTTGGATTGCATGATCAAAAGTATGCCTTCGTATTTTGCCTGCTGCAGTTTAGAAATCAAAGCGGAGAGATAGCGTTTTAGCGTGGGACCGACATAAGAATTTAGAACCGTGGTACTCACCCGATCGTAAAAGCGAATCGATGGCAAGAGCCGATTCGATACCGTCAAATAGGCCTCCTGAATTTTGTGCTGAATGATCCCGCCCACATCTTCCTCATGCTGATTGTTCGCAAAGGCATTCATGAAACAAACGGCGACCGCCTCGACACCCTCGTTAAGCAGAAAATCAACAGCATTTTCCACATCAGCCTTGTTTAAGGGAATCACAACATCGCCTTTATCGTCGATCCGTTCTTCTATGGGTATTCTCAGGTATCGTTCGACAAGGGGCTCAACATTCGGATACCGGTTGTCGTATTGACGTTCTCTGATGCCTCTTCGCATTTCCAGGGTGTCTCTTAATCCTTTGGTGGTCAGCAGGGCGGTTTTAGAACCGCTATAGGTCAGAACGGCATTGGTCGTTACGGTCGTTCCATGAACAATAACCGAAACCCGTCCTAAAAATTCTTCAAGGCTCAGATTCTGATGGGACGCCATTTCCATAAGTCCGTTCAACGTACCAATGGAAGGATCTTGCGGGGTGGAAAGAACTTTATATATTTTGGAGGAACCGTCATCCAAGGTCAGTAAAAAATCCGTAAATGTCCCCCCAACATCTATGCCTATTTTAAAAATCATAAGCGATTATTTGATTTTGGATTTTGGCCTGCGACGAGCTCAGTCGAGTCGAATTTAGATTGCGGATTGAAATAGACCGAGATTTAATGCTCTGTTGATCATTATTTCAACAAATCCAAAATCCGAAATCTAAAATCGGTGTGAGGTTATTCCTCTATGATGCATTCTTCCGCATCATTTTTTCCCGATTCCTGCCCGCACAGATCCAGACCTTTCTTCTCTCTGATTGCGGCCAGAACTCTTTCAGGCGTAATCGGCAAATCTTTGATACGCACGCCAACGGCATCGTAAATCGCGTTGGCGATTGCCGGAGCAGTCGGCACGCAGCCCGGCTCACCGATGCCTTTGGCACCGAAAGGCCCGTCTTCATCGTAGGTCTCAAGAACCGGTGCTTCAATCGGCACGACATCTTTGGCGGTCAGGATCTTATAATCCCTGAAATTCGGGTTCATATTCTGCCCTTTTTCGGAGATGATCTGTTCGGTCAGTGCATAACCCACACCCATCATCACGCCGCCATACACCTGACCTTCGAGCAGCAAGGGATTAATGGCTTTACCGACATCATGCGTCGCAACGTATTTAAGAATTTTGACTTTGCCGGTTTCCTCATCCACTTTCACGCGAACCCCATGGGTGCCGAAGGTATAGGTCATTGACATATTTCCGCGAAAATCTTTGCCCATATTTTCATTGGCCGGATCATAAAAATATTCAGCCATCAGCATTTGGCCACCGTGGCTAAAATGCGCTTTGCGAAGAATCTTCCCGATTGGGAGTTTTTTGTCAGGATCATCCTGGTGGATGATGTGTCTGTTCTGAAGCGTTAATTTTTCCAGGGGAGATTCAAGCAGTTTGGCGCCAAGCTCCAGTATGCGGGCTTTGAGTTTTCGAGCAGCTCCAAGAGCCGAATTGCCGGCAACGAAAGTTGTCCGGCTGGCATGCGCCCCCACATCCCATGGACAAACGTCGGTGTCGCTGTGAATGACATGAATATCTTCCACCTCAAGGCCGAGCTCTTCGGCAACGATTTGAGCGATGACGGTGTCAGAGCCCTGCCCCATATCCGTGGCACCGGTGAAAAGATCGATTTTAGCGAAATCATCCATTTTAATCATCGTCCCGCAACCATCTGATTTATATACCCGGGCACCGCCGCCCACGTGAATCAGCGAGGCCAAACCAATTCCCTCACCCTCCTTTTTGGCCTGACCCCATTCCAATTTTTCTTTGACCGTATCCATACATTCTTCCAGACCGCAGGTGGTGATCCGAAGCCCCTGGGTGGAAACATCGCCGGATTGATTGACATTCATGCGACGAAATTCGAGGGGATCAATGCCGGCGGCCTCGGCCAGCATGTCAATGGAGCTTTCAATCGCAAAGGTTGCCTGGGGATTGCCGTATCCACGCATCGCCTGGGCATAGGTATTGTTGGTATAGACACATTTGGCTTCATAGCGGACATTCGGCACCCGATAGAGGGTCGTAATCGGCATCATCATCACCGATGGCGTCGTAGCGCCCCAGGAGGTATAAGCACCGTTGTCAAGGATCATCGATATGTCCCTGAAAAGGAGTTTGCCCTTTTTATCACAACCCTGCGATATATAGGTAATGGTGGGCTGACGGGTGGAGGTGGCAATAAACTCTTCGGCGCGATCGAATTCGACTTTCACCGGTCTGCGTGTGTAAAAAGCCAGCAATATGGCGATATATTCATAGGCATAGGTGTCCAGCTTGCTGCCAAAGCCCCCGCCGATGCAAGGTTTGATCACCCGAACCCTGCGATCCTTTAAACCCATCGCTTTGAGGGCATCCAGAAAATCCTTCTGCGCCAGCGATGGAACCTGGGTGTTGGAATGAATGGTCAGATTATTAGCGGAATCAAACTCGGCAAGGGCTCCGCTGGTGCCCATGCAGCAGTGGGTAACCCAGGTGGTGCTAAAGCGTTCTTCCACCACATGAGCAGCCTCTTTTCGGGCGGCTTCGACATCTCCATAATGCAACTTCCAGGGCATTTTCAATACATTGGACTTATGGGCTTCATGAATCAGCGTTGCCCCGTCTTTCATGGCCTCTTCCGGGTCAAAGATAGCCGGCAGCGCCTCATAGTTCACCTCGATCCGTTTCAAGGCCTCCTCCGCAATTTCCGGAGTGGTTGCTGCAACAGCCGCCACTTCATCCCGGTAAGAACAAACTTTTTGGGTCTTCAGCGGACGATTGTCCTTATATACGCCCATCCGGATCTCGGGGACATCTTCACCGGTCAGCACGGCTAAAACACCGGGTAACTCTTTGGCTCTGGATGTATCAATTTTTACGATTTTCGCATGGGCATACTTGCTGTAAAGAATTTTGCCGTACAGCATCCCCGGAACTTTAAGATCTTGAATATATTTAACCCGCCCGGTGGCCTTATCCACCGCATCCAGCTTGGGAACTCTTTTGCCGACTGAACACAAGTTTTGCATCGATTATCTCCTCAAATTATTAAACTCGGTACAAATCGTGGCTGGAAGCCACTCCCACTACCTATTCAATCACAACACTTATGTCTAACCCTATAAAAAATATGTGGGAGCGGCATCTTGCCGCGATGCAATAGCGTGTTTTATTCTCCTCGATCCCCGTCTTCGGCCTTAAAAGCAACCACGTGAGGTTCATCTTCTCCGTATCCGCTTACGGCTTTAATCGAGTCGATGATCTGAACGTACCCGGTACAGCGGCATAAATTGCCGGCGATCGCTTCCTTGATGGTTTCCTCGGAAGCGTTCGCTGTTTTATCCAGCAGGGCCTTGGCCGACATGATCATACCCGGCGAACAGAATCCGCACTGGATACCCCCATTTTCAACAAAGGATTTCTGTATGGGGTGCAAAGTACCATCGGCGGCGGCAACTCCCTCAATGGTCAGCAGCTTTTTGCCGTTTATTTCCGCGGCCAGGTAGAGGCAAGAATTGACCGCCTCGCCGTCCACAATAACCGTGCAGGCACCGCATTCACCGCTGCCACAGCCCTCTTTGGTCCCGGTATAGCCCAGTTCTTCCCGGATAAGATGCAGCAGCGTCCAATGATCCTCAATGACCATATTCATTTTATTACCATTGAAAACAAATGCTATTTCTCTTGCCATAAAATCCTCCCAGGATTTTATCTAAAATTTATTCGCCCTAAGTCTCAATGATACCACTCAGTCCCCAGTCCTCAGCACTTATTTGTGCTTGTCTTTAGCGCGTTCAAGTGCTTTTAGGCCCATCCGCTTAACCAGAACCCCAACCATTTCCCGCCGGTACCAGGCAACCCCCCGGATACTGTCCCGAACTTTGGACTCCTGTCCCGCAATCCGGCCGGCCTCAGACAGGTTAATTTCGTCAACGGTTTTTCCCTTAAGGTATTTCTCGGCCTCCAAGGCCCTGAAGGGCGTGGGAGCGGCAACACCCAGACAAATCCGTGCTTTCGCACAGGTGGTCATGTCTTCCTCGAGACTCAACAAAACCCCTACCCCCAGCATGGGCAGTTCCATAGCTTCTCTTCTGCCATGCTTGATATACGCACTGCCGGTGCGTGGTGCTAATGGCGGAATTACAATCTCGGTCAGTATTTCTCCTCTCTCGAGATCGCATTGCCCCGGTCCCAGAAAAAACCGTCTGAGATCAATCGAACGTTGGCCTTTTGTGCCGTAAATATTCGCTTTTGCGTCCAGCGCAATTAGCGGGATAGCACCATCGGCTGAAGGGACGGCGTTGACCAGATTCCCACCAATGGTTGCAACATTGCGTATCTGCACGGACCCGATGTTTTTGACCGCATCATGGATAATGGGGTATTGATGCTGTACCAGTGTTGATTGTTCTATCGAGCGATGGGTGCAAAACGCACCGATATAAAGTTCTCCGGTTTCATGATTCAAAAAGGGGTGATCCTGACCAATGATATGCTTTAAGGAAATCAAATAATTCGGTGCCAGTTTGCCCTCTTTGATTTTAACCAGAACATCGGTTCCCCCGGCAATATATTTGGCTTGTTCTCCGTGGGATTCCAGCAATGAGATTGCTTCATCTAATGTCTTCGGGACAAGGTAGGTAAACTGTCTCATAAATATACCTCAGTAAAATAATTTAAAATGCCTAAAATTGACGGTTTCGTAAAAAGTCTAATTTTCCCATTTATCTGGATTCCCGCCTTC
>CBDUUO010000131.1:0-7625 GCA_965370395.1 uncultured bacterium | reverse complement strand
GTTCCGGGCGCCACCGTTTTTTCCAGAGTTGCCAGGGTGGGGCCGGAATCGTCAACCGCGGCAACCACCATCCCGTTGGACACCACTCCCATGAGTTTGGCGGGCTTTAGATTGGCGACAATGATCACCTGTTTACCGATCAATTCTTCAGCCGTGTACTTTTCGGCAATTCCGGCTACCAGGGTTCGTTGATGTCCCACATCGACTTCCAGTTTTAAGAGTTTCTTGGCTTTCGGGATCGGTTCGGCATGCACGACGGTCGCCACCCTCAGGTCGATGCGACTGAATTCCTCCAGGGTAATTTCGGGCTTGGTTTTCATAACGGCGGGTTCCTCCTGCGATGGGACGGCTGAATCCGAAGCCGCTGCTTCCATCTCAATTCTTGGAAATAAAGCGACCGATTTTAACAGCGTCGTTCCCGGCGCGATCACTTTCCAGGTTCTGAGCTGATCGAGGTGATAAAAAGAATCGTTCGGATCAAGTCCGAGATGCTGTTGCATTTTTTTTGCCGTATCCGGCATGACCGGGTAAATCAGGCCTGAGATAATTCGAAGCCCTTCAAGTAGATGGTAAATAACGGCCGCCAATTGCTTGTGACTTGATTTTTTTTTGGCCAGTACCCAGGGGGCGGTGACATCAATCGTTTTGTTCATTTGTCCGATAAATTCCCACACAGCCGTCAGGGCTTTGTGAAACTCAAAGGATTCCATGAAGATTTCAAATTTCTTGATGGTCCCCAGGGCGCTGGTTTGCAGGCCGAGGCCCAATTCCTGCTCCGCCTGAGGATCGACTTGCGGGACGCAGCCCTTGAAGTATTTATGGGCCATGGATATGATTCTGGAAAAAAGGTTGCCGAGATCATTGGCCAGATCCGAGTTGATCCGCTGCACCAGGGCGCGCTCACTAAAGCTTGAATCCAGTCCGAAGTTCATTTCGCGAATCAGAAAAAACCGAAAGGCATCCAGGCCGTAGAGATTTTTAAGTTGCAGCGGTTCGACTACATTTCCAAGACTTTTCGACATCTTACTCTGTTCGATATTCCAGTATCCGTGTACATTCAAATGCTGGTATATGGATATTCCGGCGGCCTTGAGCATGATGGGCCAATAGATGCCGTGGGGTTTAAGAATATCTTTGGCGACGATGTGCTGGGCCACCGGCCAGAACTTCTGAAACAATTCACCATCCGGGTATCCGAGTGCTGAAATATAATTTAACAGCGCATCAAACCAGACGTAAGTGACGTAATTTTCATCAAAAGGAAGAGTGATGCCCCACTTAAGCCGGCTTTTCGGCCTGGATATACAGAGATCTTCAAGCGGCTCTCTGAGAAAAGCCAGCGCTTCATTACGGTAGCGTTCAGGGCGGATAAAGTCCGGATGCTGTTTGATGTGTTCGATGAGCCAGTCCTGGTAGCGGCTCATCTTAAAAAAATAATTCGATTCTTTAATGCTCTCTGGTGTGGTCTCATGATCCGGACACTTGCCGTCGACCAATTCCCGCTCGGTATAAAAGCGCTCACATCCGAAGCAGTACTGCCCCTCATATTCACTAAAATAAATGTCGCCCGCATCATAGATATTTTGAAGAATTCGGCTTACGACCTCCATATGGGAGGCATCGGTTGTGCGGATGAAGTCATTGTTGTTAATATTGAGTTCCGGCCAAAGCGTCCGAAACAGATGGCTGATCTTATCGACGTAGGCCCTGGGGCTCAGGTTTTCCTTTTTAGCCGCTCGTACAACTTTGTCTCCGTGTTCGTCGGTTCCCGTGAGGAAATAAACTTCTACCGGGCGCATGGTCTGAAAGCGGGTAATGACATCGGCGATAATGGTGGTGTAGGCATGCCCTAAATGCGGACGCGCGTTGACATAGTAAATGGGAGTGGTGACGTAAAACGGTTTGGGCATTTTTATTCCTTTGCCAGGTTTACTTGGTCAACTTTGAATTCGACTTCCAGATCGTCCTCCAGACGAACAGCGATACGGTTGCAAATCGCATTATGACGGATGACTTTGCCTTTCCCGCTGGGTGTTGTCACAATTTTACCCAGCCGGGGCAAATTTTTTTTCAGATGCTTGTAGGTTTCAAACTCGTAGGTTAAACAGCACATCAGTCGTCCGCACTGCCCGGAAATTTTAGTCGGATTAAGCGAAAGGCTTTGTTCTTTGGCCATCCGGATCGATACGGGATCGAATTTATCTAAAAATGTCGAACAGCACAGTTGGCGGCCGCAGCGGCCGATGCCGCCGCACATTTTAGCCTGGTTTCTGATACCCACCTGCCGCATTTCAATTCTGACACCCAGTTCTTTTACCAGCATTTTTACGAGCTGTCGAAAATCAACCCGCCCCTCGGCTGTGAAAAAAAAGATATACTTGTTTCCATCAAATGATTTTTCCACCGAAAAGAGATTCATTTTCAAACCCAGTTTTCGAATGCAGTCCAGGCAAAAGGTATAGGCGGAATTTTCATCAGAGAGGTTTTTTTGGCGCTGGTTGAAATCTTTTTCGGTTGCCAGCCGAAAAACGTGTTTGAGCGGCCTGTCGCCCGGCCGCTTTTCAAAAGGCTTCGGCGGCACAACCACCGTTCCGAAACCGAGCCCCTGTTCGGTTTCAACGATAACATGGTCACCCTGTTTTAGGACAAATGCCCCGCTGTCAAAATCGTAAACTTTGCCGGCTGTTTTGAATCGTATTCCAACTATTTTTTTCATGGTTTTTTCGTTTTTTTACTAAAATGTTGGGGCGCTGTTTTTCGGTACAAGCTAGAACCTATCTCAAAAATGCATCTAACGCCCAATAGCTTCGTTGTGAGCCTCCTTAAAATGCTCACATACTAACTGTATGCTGCGGATTTTTCGTCGGCTCACGTGTTGCTGAGCACCTTTAATTAAAATGATCAGATGCGAAGTCCCGTTAGATAGCGGGGCTCTTGAACGTGATCTACTATTTTTGAGATAGCTTCCAAACTTAACATTATACCACCTCATGATTTATCAATAAAAGCAAAAATTGAACTTAGTTCGCCTGCCCTTTATGTTTTGGCCTGTAAGATATTTACCCACTTTCCATTCGAACTGAAGAAAGTAGCTTCAAACCGCAGTTATGCGTTTTTGACCATTATTCCATTATTCCAGCATTCCAGTATTCCATGTAGGCGGCATAAAACCAGTGTCGTTAAAAGCTACATGCTTTCAATATGTTATAGAAATTCCGAGACGTTAAGCCCTCACGGTTGTGCCAGCTGTATGAGCAAACTTTCCATGGTGAGTCTTAAATTGGTGTTTGCCGCTAGCCGGTTTTGAGTTTTTTGAACGGCATCAACCTTAGACAGCAAATCGGGCAGATTATTTTTCTGTGATGCGTTCTCGATTTTATCGGCGACATCGCGGTTAATGATTTTCCCGGCGTCATATTGGTTGATGATCAGGTCTCTAAACCAGACTTTAATGATTTCTAAACTCTCTGCAAGCGCCCCCTTTTCCCTTGATAATTTTTCTGCCAGGGCAAACAGATGGGCAATCGGCTGCAGGGAAAGGCGATCCATTTCGTCTATCACCCATTTTCTACGTTGCAGCCAGTTATCTTTGATCATCATCTGGGCTCTGGAAAGGCTTCCATTGGCCATTGCGGCAAGGATGTCGGCTGCCTGCTGCTCAAGCCCATGTTTTTGTTTAAGCCATGAAGCTATCTTTTCTTTTGGGATCGGATTAAACCCCACGTGCTGGCAACGGGATACAATGGTTGGCAGAAGATCAGATTTCCGGGTCGCTATCAGCACCAGCATCGAGCGGCTGGGGGGTTCTTCTAATATTTTCAGAAGCGCATTGCTGGCGGCGGCATTCATGGCCTGGGCTCCAGATAGGATTACCACCCGGGTTATGGCTTCATAGGGTTTCATGGCGAGGGTCTGCAACAACGTGCGAATTTGATTTATTTTAATAAAAGGACCGGTCGGTTGGATGCGGATGATATCCGGATGGTTGCCGGCTGCAATTTTTCTGCAGGATTTGCAGACACCACACGAGTCGATCGTTATCAAGTTAAATTCGCCAGATGAGTTGACAGGGTCCTGGCCTGACCGATCTTCAGCTTTGAACCCGGGACTTTCTCCCTGACAGTTACAGGCCATTGCCAGAGCAACGGCAGCGGCCTGTTTACCCACACCCTCTGTTCCGGTAAATAGAAGCGCGTGGGGGAGAGTCCCGTTTTGAAGGAGGGTGGTTAGTATCCCTATGGGTCGTTCTTGATTTATAAGCGACTCAAACCTCAGTAGTCGACCCGTTCTTTTAGTTCTTTGCCCGATTTGAAAAAAGGAAGTTTTTTCGGGCTTATGGTAACTTGATCTCCGGTTTTAGGATTTCTGCCGGTATAGCTTTTGTAATCTTTTACAAAAAAGCTGCACAGACCTCGAATTTCAACCCGTTCTCCCTTTGCCATAGCCTCCGCCATGTTATCGAAAAAAATTTTGACGACCTTTGCGGCTTCAGCTTTCGCAATATTGGCCTCTGTTTTTAAGGCGGAGATGAGCTCCAACTTATTCATAGAACCTCCTTTTTCAAAATGCTGATCGGCAATAAAATTATGAAATTTATATGCTAAAACTTAATTAGATGTCAAGCAGTTATGTTAATATTTTCGGTACAATTTCAATGTCGTCTTCGCTGACTTCCACCCCGGCATATTGCCCGAGAGCTTCTATGTTGACAATCACACGCCCCTTACCGCCATAGCGCATAAAGGTTCCGGTAACCCCGGCAAACGGCCCGTGAACCACCAGGACTTTATCCCCTTTTTGTAAACTGTAGCCGGTCGTGACGGGATGATCAGTGCTCACCATGATTTTTAAAGAATCGATGCTCTCCTCCGGTACGGGCACCGGTCTCTGTTTACTGCCGATTAACCGAACCGCTCCGGCGGTTTTTACAATTTCCAGATGGGATTGAGGCGCCAGATCGGTCTTCACAAACAGGTACCCCGGAAACAGGGGTACTCGAATCATGACTTTTCGATCCCGACGTTTGCTCCTGACGGTAACTTTTGGCAGAAAAACTTCTATGGATTTTTTTCCGAGGCCGTCATTTACGATATTTTCAAATCTGCTTTTGGTATGCAACACATACCAGAGTTGGGCCAATCTTTTGTCTTCCATGCGTTATGTCCCACAAGTAATTTATAAAATACGGAGTGAGTTTATTAGTAGCCGATTTCTCCCAGTCCGGTCAATTCGATTTTAAAACCCACTTCCCAGTCATTGGGCTTGTCCGTATATTTAAAGTCTAACGACCAGCACTGAGCCTGATAGGTGAATCCGCCGGCGGTCTTAATTCGCTGGTCGGTCTCAAGGTTATATTCATTTTCAGCCTTAACCGAAAGGTAATCGGTTAATTGCACCTTTATTTTACCGAAAATGGACTGGATGTCTTCTTCAACTTCCGTTTCCTTGGCTGATTTCTCATACCGATAATCCACATATAACTCGTCGCCGCGTTTGTCCCACAGGGATCCCTGAATATTGTGGCTCAGAAATTCGTTCTCATAGACTGAATATTGTGCGTCGGCATCTATCCAGATATATTTACCCGGAGACATATCGACTCTGGCGAAAATCGGTGAAAACGGTCTTCTTGATTTTTTAAAGTCATAGCTATGGTCGACCTCCAAACGAAAAAAATCGTTATACTCATAATCGACCGTCGTTTGACGTTCACCGCCTCGTTTGCTCGGCAGCTGCGGTCCCGGTTGCTTTGCTCCAATCGTTTTTGATTTGGATGTTAATGTATTGATAAGGCTGTAAGTAATTTTGTTGGTTTCATCGATTCGGTCGATCGTATCAAATCGGGGCAGGTCTCCCTGTTTGGAATCCGGTATAAATTCATGCGTAATCTGGGGGCGAATTCGATGCTTGATTCTTCCAAATCGCTGGCCCTCTAAATTGAAGACTCTTTCGATTTCTGTAAAAAGTTCCAAGCGGGTGTCAAAAAGTTCGCGATGTGACCATTGATTGGTATCCGGCTGATCGTCAAAATTGTTCTTATCCAGGCGGTAGCCCGTCTCCCTTAAACCGACCGACGGTTCAACGGTCGCGTATTTTTTAACCCGCAAGGGAATGTAAAACCTGGGGTGCACATCAAGCCGTTGGCCCCGGGTCCCGCTGTCGCGCCAAAAATAGTCATATTGAGACTCAAGGTCAACATAAAACGGTGAGGCCAAAATTTTCTGTTTTTCACCATTAAAACTCATAAACGGGAGTCTTTGGAGAGTTTCACTGGTGTTGATATTGCGTCGGGTGTCATCGTTCCAGCGCGGCTCGAAATTGAAGCTGAATTTTGGCCAGAGCCGATTCAGATTCAAACGGTTGGTTCGGACCGGATCATTATAGTCATCAAGTTGCCGGTGGAACGCTTTGCGAAAATAGTCATTGCTGTCCTCATACCCCATGTAACCTTCCTGAAAGTCACGCAGATAATCCTGATCTCTGGCGATATCCAAATCCAATTTGGCAAAAAACCCCAGGGGGACCGCCTGATGATGGCTCATGCGAAACCAGTAGCGATTGTCATTGGTACGCAGGACCTCTTCACCGGCGTCTCTATAGCCATACTGGTCACTTGATTGGCCGCCGTCATCGGTTTTCTGGTCTTTAAATCCATCCAGCATGAAGGTGCCCCGGGAACGCTCATTTAAGATATAGCGGAATTCGGCTCCCGGCTTTATGCCGCGATTTGACATATAATTGGCGTAAAAGGTTGCGTCGGCACTTTCTGAGATGGCCCAGAAAAAGGGTTGATTGTATTGATAACCTTTACGGCTGCTTTCGCCGAATTCAGGCATCAGAAAACCGCTCTGTCGATCCTTTCTTGCCGGATAGAAAAAGTAGGGTGTGTAGAGCACCGGCACTTTTCTGGCCCGCAGGACGGCGTGTTTGGCGCTGCCGGAGCCATCTTCTTTAATCTTGATATCGTTGCCGCTGATTTTCCAGCTCGGTGTGGGCCCGTCGCAGGTGGTGAGGGTGGCTCTGTCGATGCGGTAGGTCTTTTCGCCGGTTTTTTCAATTTGGTTGGCAGTGATATGGTAATTGTTTTCTTTCAGGAATAAATAGGCATTTTCCATCGTACCTACCTGGTTTTCAAGATCAATATCCAGCTGACTGCCGGAAATAATATCCTGACCGGCGGTCAGCACCACATTGCCCCGGGCAAAAGCGCGCCGGGTTTTGTGATTGTAACGGATAAAATCAGCCGTCAGTTTTTTATCGGCTTTAAATATCTGAACATTGCCGCGGGCAATATATTGATCCAGCTGTTGGTCGTAGGTCAACTCATCGGCTTCAAGCACCCACGGCAGCCGGGCGTCATCTTCTAAAAGGCGTTCTTTTTTCAGCTCTAAAATCTGGGCAACTGCCGGGTGCGGACTTGCCAGGGCGCCAAAAATAAAACAGCCTAAAAAGGCCGTCAGTATGCCCCTCTTTGAAATGAGAAGTTGATGCATGAGTTTGAATCGTCTCAGCTGTAAGACGGCCCTCCTGCAATTTTCATTGAGCTTGGGATGAACCATTCCGTTCTGATCTTTTTTAGGATCCCCGTCCGGATGCCTGAGGTTAACCGATGAAGCCGGAATTTA
>CBDUUO010000130.1:0-7637 GCA_965370395.1 uncultured bacterium | reverse complement strand
ATGAGGATAAAAGTTTGCAGGCCGGCATGAACGGCCATGTCACCAAACCCATTGATCCGGATCAGCTGTTTGCTACTTTACAGAAATGGATCCAGCCAAGTGAAAAACGGGCGACTACTCATAAACCCGTTGTTTCCATCGAGCCCTCTGTTGAGGACAAAGTGATACCTGCTGAAGAGGAGCTTCCGGAATCTTTGCCGGGATTTGATCTGGCAGATGGATTGAAACGATTGCATGGCAACAAAAGGCTTTATCGGAAGTTGCTTTTAAGCTTTGCTACAGACTACGACGCGGTGGCAAATGAAATCCGTGAGGCGCTTGATGCCGAAGATTTTGATCGCACGCACAGCCTGGTGCACAATCTCAAAGGATTGGCCGGTAATCTATCGGCCACGGACCTGCAAGCTGCGGCGGTGAATCTGGAAAAACTTGTCAAAGGAGTTGACAAAAAGGCCCCGCCAGCCAGGCAGCTGAATTTGAAATTCTCTGAGCTTGAAAATGCTCTTAATCAAGCCCTGGAATCGGTGCAGAGCCTTGGTGCATCCGCTGAAGAAAACGTCTCTAAACTATCCGATGAAGAGATTGCAGCTATCCCTTCTGAATTCGCTCAGGATATTGCCAAACGCATTCGCGATGCGGCAGAGATGGGGGATGTCACGACGCTAAGTGCCATCGCAGAGGAAATTAAGATGCACTCAGATTCCTGTGTGCCTCTCAGCAAACAGATTGTTCAATTGGCCGAAGACTTTGATCTGGATGGTATTCAAAAATTAGCGGATGACTTGGATTCATTCTAAACTCATCAAGCGTAATCTTCCAATCTGATCCAACAAAGGCATGGATCAGGATGACAACCGCTTTATTTAAAGAGAGCTTCTCCATTTGGTTGTCCTTTCAGTTGCTGGCTCCTGGCTTCTGATCACGACTCGGCTGCCTTCGACATGAGCAATTCGGCCCTGAGCTCACTGCCGAAGGGCTCAGGCCGAATGTAGCTCGGCCGAACGCTCAAACCCGAAGGGAGCTCACGCCAAGGCCCTTTCCCTCCAGAGAGAGGGAGTTGTTGAACAGCCTGCAGAGGCCTACCCTACAGGATAGTTGTTTCAAAATCTCGCGGCTAAAAGCCGCTCCCACCGGGCTTAAGGTGGACGCGCCGGCCTGTCCTGCCTTCTTTTCTTCTCTGCTCATACTGGCAGGCACGGAGGCCTGCCCTACGGTGTATGAAATTACACAAGAGGTAAATGGATCAGGGTTCGATTTTGGTTCCCAAAACGTTTAGGAACTTCGCCAGCCAGTCCGCATGGGCCGGCCATGCCGGGGCGCTGACCAGGTTTCCATCCACATGGGCCTGATCGACCGGGATGTCGATATACTCTCCACCGGATGCTTTAACATCCGGGCCAACGGCAGGATAGGCAGAGCAGCTTTTGCCTTTCAGGACACCGGCTGCAGCCAGCACCTGGGCGCCGTGGCAAATTGCGGCAATCGGTTTATTGGCTTCCGCAAAATGTTTCACAATACTTAAAACCGTTTCATTGAGACGAATGTATTCCGGAGCACGCCCGCCGGGAATGACCAAAGCATCGTAATCATCTGCTTTGATTTCATCAAAGCTTGCATTGAGCGCAAAATTATGCCCCGGCTTTTCGCTGTATGTTTGATCGCCTTCAAAATCATGCACTGCGGTTCTGATGGTTTCTCCGGCCTTCTTGCCGGGACAGACCGCATGCACCGTGTGGCCGACCATTTGTAATGCTTGAAACGGTACCATGACTTCATAGTCTTCCACGAAGTCCCCCACCAATACTAATAATTTTTTGGCTGCCATTTTTCCTCCTTTCCATCCGAGCATGAATGCTCGGCGTCCGTGGTTAGTTGTCAGTTGTCATTTGCCTGTCAACAATAATTGAAAATGTATTACAACGGACGACGGACAACTGACATGTCATCATTTTGCATATAGCAAGTATGGTAAGTTCTGCTTAAATATCTTCGAATTTTAATTCCGTGGTGACCTCAATGCTGCCTTTGATCGACCGCGCAACCGGACATTTATCAGCGTGGAATCCAAGGACCTTCTGAGCGGTTTCCTGCTGATCCGGTTTTAATTTTAGATGATAGGTTACATGAATCCGACGGATAACCAGCACATTTCCGTCTTTTTCAATTTCCCCCCTTGCCTCCGAAAGCAGTCGTCCTTCACCGGCCGCAATTTCGCGCGCTTCCAGCGCGCCGCCAAAGGTACCGGTCAGTCAGCCGGCCGCTGCGGCAACAATATAATCCAGCGTGGTGGCATGCGGTTCGTGGACCTGAGGGTCAACACCGTAATGCTCGGCGATTTCGGAATGAACGCCAAACAGCACCGGTTCATCTTCCTGGGGCAAATAGGCACGACGCAAAGGGCCTTCGACGCGTTCAATTTTTATTTTTGATGTATAGACAACTGGTTCGCTCATAGTATCTCCTTTTTGATTATCCAGATTGATGTTGTTTATTCAAGCTTCCTAATCTGATCATACCGGAACAAAAAAGATTATCCATAGCTTGCGCTTCGTGCTCGTCGTCGTGCTCGTAACTCGTCATCGTCCAGTGTGCAAGTCCGAGGACGAGGACCGCTGCGCTGAGTACGAGTACGAAACCTAAAACCGGCTTGGCCAGAAGGCGAGTGGTTTCCACCAACTTAACGAGAAAAACTAACCACCGCCGCCGTTGAGCCGCCGGGCAATGGTACGACCGGCAAGAATACCGCTGGCAGAAGCCTGGATCAATCCCCGTGTAATGCCGGCACCATCACCGATGGCAAATAAATTTTTTATTGCGGTTTCCAATTCTGAAGATAAATCAATACGGTTAGAATAAAATTTGACTTCCACGCCGTATAGAAGTGTATGACGTGAATACACACCAGGGGCTAATTTTTCAAGCGCCTGCAGCATTTCAATAATACTTTGAAGGTGCCGGTAAGGAAACACAAAGCTCAAATCACCGGGGGTCGCCTCCGGGAGCGTCGGCCGCGTCAGACAGCGATTCATGCGTTCCGGCGTGCTGCGCCGTCCCGCCAGGAGATCTCCCAGTCTTTGGACAATGGGCCCTTTGCCCAGCAGATTCGCCAGCCTGGCGATGTAAAGACCATAGCCGATGGGGTCATTGAAAGGTTCTGTAAACGCGCTGCTCACCAAAATGGCGAAGTTGGTATTTTCACTTTTTTTTCTGGCATAACTGTGCCCGTTGACGGTCATGACTTCTTTGGCCTTTTCGATCACCACTTCACCATAGGGATTCATACAAAAGGTACGTACTTTTTCATCAAATGTTTTAGAGTAATAAATCAGCTTTGATTCGTAAATGATATCCGTAATTTCCTTTAAAACCGCAGCGGGCAGCTCCACCCGAACGCCAATGTCTACTGCACTGGACTGAGTTTTAAGCCCCAAAGATTCTGCTTCCCTCTTCATCCAGCCGGCGCCGGAGCGACCGGGAGCGGCCACCACAAATTGGCTGGTGATGGTTTCGCCACTTTCCAATTTGACCCCCCGGATGCGGCCATCTTCAGATAGAAGACTCCGCACCGGACTGCTGGTGCGGGTTTCAACTCGATCCACCAGGGATTGCCGAAATTGATCTAGTACCACCTGGCAGTTCTCCGTGCCGATGTGTCGGATCCGCGAAGGAATTAATTTCAGATCGGCCAATCGCGCCCGATCGGCCAGATCTTCCAATTTGGGTGATGCCTCGCCAAATATAACTTCCGGCGCACCGTGTTTAACCCAGATTTCATCCGCCGTTTGAAGGATCTGATGGAGAGCTTCAGGTTCCAGATACTCTCCCAGCAACCCTCCCACCTCGGGAGATAATGTCAATTTGCCGTCACTGTAAGCGCCGGCGCCTCCCCATCCGCAGAGCATATCATTCGAATTGCGGCGCTTACGCTCACTGAGATCTTTGCCGAGCTCAAGTAAAAGAACCGGCTCAACTCCCTGATCGGCCAGGGTTAAAGCCGCAAAAATCCCGGCAGGGCCGGCCCCCACGATGATGGTTTGATAATCCATAGATACCTCACAATCCAATTAAACTTAGAGTGAAAAGTGACATCACTGATGATCGGCACATAGGTATCATAAAAGTGAAGGTCTGATAAAGCAAGTGCCTGTTTACGAAAATTCAGATATTTGAAAAATGAGTATAACGCGAATTTTTTGAGAGCCTTAAAATCCGTGTCGCCCGGTTTTTAATTTTGGATAGCGGGAGGGCAAATTTTATAAGTGATTTTAATAGGTTTTAATTCTTAAAAAATACAACCCCCTGTAAAATTTTGACAATTTCAAGTAAATTTAATATAATTATTTAAAAATATAGAACTTTTTTTGCAGCCACGCCATACAAATAAAAAATTGGTACAAAAAGCCATAAAATTGAACTATCGCTCGGCCGAGCGATTCAGTAAAGACTATGCCCTGTTAAAAAGGGGGAAGATATTTCTTCCGTCCAAAACCCTCCTACCCTTAAAAACCGCCCTGACTTTAAATTTCACTGTTCCCGCAATCGACAGCGTATTCACGGTCGAGGGGGTGGTTGCTAAAACCATAGATGAGCAAACGGCCGCGAAACTCAAAAAACCTACCGGGATGCTGCTCGCGCTGGTGGGCGGACCGGATTCGATTCTGAATGAGCTGAACTCGGTGTTGAGCACGCATCAGAACTATCAAAAATTGCTGGGATTGGCGCCACCGACGGAATCAGCTACGCCTTCCCCGGATCAAGAAGCCGCTGGGGAACAGCCCTCTCTATCAAGCCCGCAAACACCAACCGCATCCGCCGCTCCTGTTGTCAACACGAACCGGGTTTCACAGCAAGCCGATAGCGAATTAAATGACCTGGATGAAGTTTCGCCCGAAGAAGACGGCAAGGCCGATCTGACCTTGGATTGGCTCCGGAAGGCAGTGGCTCAGGAAGAGGTTGTCAGAGAGGATGTGCCGCCACCTGAAATCACTCTCGCACCAACCGCTGAAAAAAAAGATCTAACCCTGGAAGAACGCAAAAAGATCAAGCCTTCCGGCGAGTTTCTCATGGACCTGACCAAAGCCATGTTGCGCAGCGGCTACTATTCTGCGGATCATCCCGGTTCAGAGGGCGCCAAGCAGGGTTTATATGAAAAGTTTCAAAACTGCCTGGGCGAATCCAGGGAGGTCATGATCACCAAGCAGGAAACCCGCGAAAAAGTCGATATCCTGATTACCGGAATTCTGGATGAGCCGGTGAATGTCCGCACGCTGGTCGGTGCGGGCATGGCTGAATTATTCGTTCCCAAACTGAGAGAATATTTCAAGCGCAAAGGACTGGTGAGCTTTGCCATAAAAAATGAAATCGGCCTCGAACAATTCGAAAGTTTTGTGGATGTCATGAGCGATCCCAAGGCCGACAGTAGTCAGGGCTCTAAAATTGGCCAGGTGCTGTCCACTGCTCTGGCTGAGCACGGGATTACCGAAATATCCACGGTTTTCATGGACGACCTGATCATGCTGGAATTAAACCTTCCCTGGCGGGTCGAAATGGCTATCCAGCGCCTGGCTAAAGATCTTAAAATGCTGCCCATGTTTCAGGGTGGTTCCGATGAAAATATTCGGACCTTAAAACTTCAAATTATCCAGGATATCATCCGGCCCCTCAGGCACCCCGAGTTCCTAAAAGATCTGATCATCAACTGTTACATCATCGCCAGACATGTGGACAGTATTGAGAAGGAAGACATCGAGCAGGTTATTATCGAGGCTTTCCCCTTAAACACGCTCTTGCCCACATCCGAATTCATATTTAAGGAACTCGATAACCTGCGGGAAAAGCATTCTGAAGATTTGGACAACCCGGCATTGGTCAGGCGGGTTGAAGGCGTCAAACGAATTCTGAAGTGGGTCGTCCGTCGATTGATATTGGAGGATGTCAACGGTGCGCAATACTTTCTTGAACGGCTCTATTTGAATGATATCCTGACTTTCGAAGAACTGCCACCGGATGTTCAATATCTGGTCAATACCATATTAATGGCCAAAGATGCACAAGCCCACGTTCCGGCCTATGTTCGTAGACTCCTGTATGCTGAAACAACCGACGATGCGGTGGTTCTGGTGAAATTCTGCCGAAGGATCTTACCGGGGCTATTTGAAAACAACGACTGGAAAATTGCCCTTTTGCTGACCCGGGCGGCGGATAGAGCCGGCAAAGAAAATGAAGCGTTTTCCAAAGAAAGCAGTTTATCGCCCAATCCGCAAGGATTTATTTATAAGGATTTGACAGAAGACCTGGTGACCGCCTACGAAAAAGTGGAGGAATCTGAACGAAACATAATCGATAAAATTGCCGGTCTGTTGGGATCTCAGGGAATTGAGATTTTAAGCAAAGTTCTATCCGACTCTGATAATCGCCAGGCCCGTAAGGCTGCAACGGATGCCCTCATCAAGCAGGGCGAAATGGCCCGCCTTTGGGTTCTGAAGGCTTTGAGTAATCCTGAACAACCGTGGTATTTGTTGCGAAATGCATTGATGATTCTCAGATTTGTGGGCAAAGGCCAAAAAGGAATCGATCGGGCGCGCAATTTCGTGTCCCATGCACACCCCCGTGTGCGGGATGAGGCATTACACACAGTGCTCGCTTTAAAGGCCCCCGATGCCGAACAAATCGTCATCGATGCCTTAGATGATCCCGATGACAAAGTTTTGTGGCGGGCAACAACCGCGCTGGGCGAGCTTGCGCCTTTATCAGAAGCATCGATTGCAAAATTGATTGGGCTGATTAAAACCGAATTTCCTGAAGAAGAGCAAGCTGCATCCAAGCACTCCCGCAAAGTATCCAATATCATCCGAGCCCTGGGCACAATGGTCAATATCAAGAACATCCAGGCAATAGAAGACGCTGTCCTTGACAATGCCCAGTTGATCAGCGGTCAGAAAAAGGGAATTTTCCAACGCATCAAAAAATCTTCATCCCCCGACCAAAAATCCATTCTATCGGCGACCATCGCAACACTGGGAAAAATTGGCACCGCCAAATCCGAAGCTTTTCTGAAAAAACTGTCAGGTGCAAAAACATCAGAGGCGGATGCTGCCCGCAAAGCAGTCGAGAGCATCCAGCTGCGCTATGACAAACAAACGGCAGGTGCACCCGTCACCACCTAAAACTCGTTTCAAAACACTCATCTTTTGGCCCAGGGCTGTGTTGCTCAGCGTCGAAATTTACTCACGTACGATAAAGTACGCTCCGTCATTTCGACCCTTCGCGTCTTGCCCTGAACCAAAATCTAAGCATTTTGAAACGAGTTTAGGTTTAATATTGGGGAAAAGTAAAGTCCTCTTTAATAGAAAATTGAAAAGACTTAATTAATCGAGTGGTCGGGGTGTTTTTCCCGTCATGCCCGCGCAGAGCCTGCCCCCGTGCAGATGGGGGCGGGCATCCAGGTTGCCGGCCTCAATTTTTCTGGATTCCTGCTCCCCGCCTTCGCGGGGACAGGCTTCGCAGGAATGACGGATCTTAGCGCAGAAAATACCCCGACTCCTGAATTAATCACGAATCGGATTTTCGGATTTTCTTGACATAGGTGGCGGCTGCGATCCCGGCGATGCAGCCCTCTCCCACCGCTTTTGCAATCT
>CBDUUO010000129.1:0-7732 GCA_965370395.1 uncultured bacterium | reverse complement strand
CGTGATAAAAAAGTTTTTTCATAAAATGCAAAGAATTCACAACTAAGACTCTAACTTGGTATTGATAGGATAGCGGGGCTGTTGGCGCCATGCTTGATAAAACACTCCCGCTCTCCACAAACCTTAACTTACATGAAGTGGTGTCAAAATGATAAAAGTAACTCGATTAAATGATTCAACCCTGCTGATCAACGTGGATATGATCCAATCTTTACAAGCCATCCCCGAAACGGTGATCACATTCACCAACAATGATAAAATCATGGTGAAAGAGCCCCTTGAAGAGGTCTCCCAGAGAATTGTCGACTATCAGCGCACGCTTTATTCAAATTCCATGCGTGAAGATTGCCGGCCTCCGGATTTTCCTTAAAGGCGCTGCCGCTTTTTCGCCGAACCGCACCTTGCCGGCATTTTCCATGATCCATCGTCAAACTGTTGACAAATTCCAGTCAATTTTGACGTTAAAAGCCGGTTCACACCCGACCCTGGCCGCTAAACCCGAATCACGGCCAAGCCCTTAACGGTTGCCCCCCCGACAAAGACCGCTGATATAGGCGGTTTTTTCCTAAAGTTCAGTTAATTATCTGTCCGGCTCCCCATTTTAGAAATTCAGGATTTCAATTCCGACGTGTGGCACAATACTTGCTAAAAATAGTAAGGATCCTGCGGATTTCCGGGAAATTTGAGTTCCCATAGCGGATCCGGTGATGACCGGATCCTTGCCAGGTGTTGGACCATAGGCCCGGGCCTGCAGTTGCAGATGCGGGTGCGGGATAATGATGATTTCTTTGTTTACCTGTCAAAGCGGTATAGGAGTTAACCAGTGGATATCACTACCTTAATCGGTATTATGGTTTCATTTGGTCTGGTCATCATTTCCATCCTGATGGGTGGCGATGGGACCTGGTTTATCAATTATCCATCCGTCATGATTGTGCTGGGCGGGACCATGGGCGCAACCCTTTTAGCCTATCCACTTTCAGATGTGCTCGGCGTGTTCAAGGTTGCCAAAAACGTGTTTTTACACCGCTCCCAAATGGCGGGCGAATTGATTCCGCTGATGTCGGGTTTTGCCAAAAAGGCCCGGCAGGAAGGCATCCTTTCGTTTGAATCCCAGCTCAAGGACATCGAAGATCCTTTTCTGGCCCGGGGCATCCAGATGGCCATTGACGGTATGGAATCTTCCTCCATTGAAGAAGTCATGTCAATTGAGATTGAGTATCTGGAAATGCGGCACCGTCTGGGGTCTGAGATATTTTCCACCTTGGGCGCTTTTGCGCCGGCGGTGGGGATGCTGGGAACCATTATCGGCCTGGTGCAAATGCTGATGCAGATGGAAGATCCCAGCCAGATTGGAGCGCCCATGGCGGTTGCTTTGTTGACAACCTTTTATGGAACCCTGCTGGCCAATCTGCTGTTCCTGCCGGTCGCCGGTAAACTCAAGACACGCAGCAAACAGGAGGTCCTGGTCAAGCAGATGATTCTGGAAGGGGTTATTTCGATCCAATCCGGCGATAATCATCGGGTGGTGGAGCAAAAGTTAAAAGCATTTATTGCTCCCACGGCCCGCATGACGGCCGGTGCCGAACCGGCCAAGGCCTGAGTCGGATTCGGCCGGTTAATCCCTTTCCGGCTCTGATTGAGGCCCGTGATGCGTCAGTGGTGCTAAATCAGGGAATCCCTTGGATGTGCCTTTTAAAAAATCTATTAACCTTTAACCCTTCGGCAGCCAATGCGTGCCAGAAAACGAAGATCCGGATCAAAAAAATCAGACGGCCCCCCCGGCGGTGGGTGGGAGGTCGTTTATACCGGGTTTGTACTCATCATGCTTTGCTTTTTTATTATGCTGAGCTCTTTTTCGACCATGGAACAAGCCAAAATCATGCAATTCGTGAAGTCCTTTAGCACTGCGGTCAGCATCATGCCGGGAGGGGTTAAATTCGAATCCGGCCCTGCCGTCATGGCGGACTCGGCGGATATTGTCGACAGTAAAAACGAGATGGCCAAAATTTTTCAGAATCTGGAAGATCTCGCCGACCGCTTTAATCTTCAGGACGAAATTAACTTGACCTTTACACACGAAGGCCTGGTCATGCGGCTATCCGAGCACACCCTGTTTGATCTGGGAGCGGCAGACATATCGGTCGAAGCGCTTCCGCTGTTGCAAAAGATCGGCGCCATTATTTCAAAAACCGCCTATCTGATTCGGATTGAAGGCCACACCGACAATCTCCCGATTCATACCGGGCGCTATCCGTCGAATTGGGAGTTATCCACCGCCCGGGCCGTAAATGGGCTCAGGTACTTTCTCAAAAACCACCGCATCGATCCCCAGCGCCTGGCGGCGGAAGGATTCAGCGAATTTCATCCGCTGGTTGCAAATGATACCCCGCAGAACCGGGCCAAAAACCGGAGAGTCGAGATTATTTTCATTAAGAAAGAACCACCGAAAACACCCATCGGGGAGATTCCTTGAGAAGACCGCGGCGCAATTCAGAGAGCGAGGGCAGCAATTCGCCCGGCTGGCTGACAACTTTTAATGATCTTATCACCTTGTTGATGGTTTTCTTTGTTCTTTTGTTTACGATGGGCAGCGTTGATACCAAAAAAATGCAGGATTTTCAGTATGCCTTGCAAAGCGGACTCGGAATTTTGGAAGGGGGCAGAATGGTATCCATCAGTGTAAAAGAGACCCAGCCGGTCGATGACATGTCACATATCATGACCCAGGCTGAAGGTGAGCGAACTAAGGAAGGCGGCGGCCAGCTGAGCGGCAAATGGGTTGAGCCGATTCGGCAATTGATGGAAGCCGATCTGAATATTCAGGTCACGCATACCCATCAGGGAACCCGACTTTCTTTTGAAGATAAGGTGCTTTTTGATTTTGGCAAAGCGGCGATTAACCCGGCGGGTTTCGCCTTTTTGGATACGATTGCCGATGCGCTAAACAAAATACCGTATGCGGTGCGGGTGGAAGGCCATACGGATAATGTTCCCATTGAGACCCGACGGTTTCCCTCAAACTGGGAACTGTCGGTCGCCCGCGCCGTAAATGTGGTGAAGTACTTTGCTGAAGTCAGCAACATAGATCCCCAAAGGCTTTCTGCCGTGGGATATGGTGAATCGAGGCCTGTTGTCCCGAATGATACCCTGCCCAATCGGACAAAGAACAGGCGGGTTGAAATCTTTTTATTAACGGAGGGCAAAGAGGAAAATGTCGAATAAACTAATATTTCTGCTTGTTACGGTTTTATTGGTCCTGACGATCGGCCTGGCAGTCGGATTTTTTATGATGTGGAGTCAGCTGTCGGCTTTAAATACCCAGGGCAGTATGACGGCCACCACAGAGGCCGAACAGGGCCAGACCGCGACGCTGGGGCCGCTTTTTTCCCTGGATACATTTATCGTCAATCTCGCGGATGCAGGACGCAGCCGTTATTTGAGAGTGACCATGGATCTTGAACTGACTGAATCAACCGATGCCGCAAAACTAAACGAACGCCTGTCCCAGATCAGAGACAGCGTTTTGATGATTCTGCCCTCCAAGCAATTCGATGACATCGCCAGTATGGAAGGCAAAATTGCTTTGCGAGATGAAATTATTGCCACGCTCAACAGCCTGTTCACTCAAAATGTGGTTAGCAATATCTTTTTTACCGAATTTGTCGTGCAATAAGTATTTGCCCTATGTCCAATCAAATACTCACACAAGAAGAAATTGATGCGCTGCTTTCCGCCATGGAAAAAGGCGATGTTGATCTCGATCAAGAAGCCCGGAAAGATGTCGAGGCGGTTCCCTACAACCTGACGGCGCAGAATATTTTGCTGCGGGATCAATTTTCAGCGCTGGAGGAAGTTTACGACAAATTCGCCGGGATGTTACGCGATACGCTTTCATCGACTTTGCAGCGTCCCATGGCCATTGAGTTTGTTTCTTCGGAGCTGATTAAGTACCAGGAATTCATAACGGCTTTTTCCAGCCCGACGAGCTTTAATGTGATCAGCATGCAGCCGCTGATCGGCAACGCCTTGTTGTGCATTGAATCCAATCTTGTTTTTTCTCTAATCGACTGCATGTTTGGCGGTGATGGAAAACCCTCCACCCAGGTACGCGAATTTACGCAAATTGAACAACGCATGATTAAAAAGTTCGCACTCGACATTTTATCCGGATTTGAACAATCCTGGTCGACGGTTTATCCCATAAAGATCAGTTTAAAAAAGACCGAGACCAAACCGGCGTTTGTCCAACTGGTCTCGCCAAACGATACCATGATGATCATTGTCTTTGCGATAAAAGGACCGGAATTTTCCGGGAACTTTCATCTGGCGATTCCGTACCTGATGCTGGAACCGATAAAAGAAAAACTTTCCCCGAAATACTTGCGGGAAAAAGACATGGGACACACCTGGGGTCCACAATTAAAAGAATTGTTAAAAAACACCCATGTTACCGTAATTGCTGAACTGGGACGAACGAAGCAGACCGTGCGGGAATTGATAAATCTGCATGTCGAAGACGTTATTAAGCTGAAAGCCGGCCCGGAGGACCTTATCTCTGTCAGTGTTGATCAGGTCCCCAAATACCGCGGTTATCCGGGAATCATTAAGGGGAACCGCGCAGTGGAAATTGCAAAATTGATAAATTCAAATGGAGGCAAAAATTAGCGATGGCTGACACGGACAAAAAAGAACCCAAACAGGACGCTCAGCCGGATGAGCCTCAGGGCGGATCCGATAAGCCCGCGGCCACGCAGGAACCCGATGCGCCGCCAAGGTCAAAAACCGATGGTGCCGTCGATGGCAGGTTTGCGGGCAACATGGATTTTCTTCTGGATATTCCCCTGGAAATTTCAGTGGAGCTGGGTCGCACCAAAATACTGATCAATGAACTGCTGAAACTGGGCCAGGGCTCGGTGATCGAACTCTCCAAACTGGCCGGAGAAACATTGGAAATCCTGGCAAACCGAAAGCTCGTCGCCCGGGGCGAGGTTGTCGTGGTTAATGAAAAATACGGTATCCGGCTGACCGAAATTATCAGCCCCATGGAACGGATTGAGAGGTTGAAATGAATACATCCCCGGACATGTTAGCGACTGCGCTTAAAATGCTGGCCGCTCTGGCACTGGTACTGGGTGGACTGGGGATCTTTTTTTACTTCAGCAAACGGGTGATGCGTAAGGACATCGGCGGTTCGGGGGGGAAAATGATCCGCGTGCTGGCCAGCCAGTACATCGGCCTTAAAAAAAATATCTCCCTGGTGGAAATCCCCGGGGCCATTTTGGTTGTCGGCATTGCCGGTGACACCATCCGTCTGCTGACGAAGATAGAGGACAAAACGATTCTGGATCAAATTCATGACCCGGGATCGGGGCGCATTAGCCCCTCTTTTTCCGATCATTTGAATAAAATAACCCGCCGTTTTACGGCCCATAAAGACGATCAATAATGTTAAGATTGCTGCTCATAAATCACCCGTCTGAGGCTAATTTTATTTCGGTATGCCGTGAGCGCTACGCTTCCGGTGGTGCCAAACCTCTGCGATGTTTGCAGCGGCTGCTGTTTATCGGGGTGCTTCTGGGAATTGGCTTGAGCGCGGCTTTTTTGACCCCTGAAAGCAGCCTGGCGGCAGCGCCGCAAACGGCACTGCCCTTTATCAGCATCGGCATGGACCCAACCCAGGAACCGGGGAAAATGGCCGTCGTGTTGCAGATTTTTTTATTGATGACCATTCTTTCCCTGGCGCCGGCCATTTTGATTATGCTGACCTCGTTTACGCGAATTGTAATTGTGCTGTCGCTGCTGCGACGGGCACTGGGGACGATGCAAATGCCGCCCAACCAGGTCATCATCGGGCTGGCGTTGTTTTTAACCTTTTTTATCATGACCCCGGTTTGGCACCAGATCAACCAGAAGGCACTGCAGCCCTATTTAGACAACCAAATTAATCAGCAGCAGGCGTTGCAAAATGCCATTGAACCGCTGCGGAAATTTATGTTCAAGCAGACCCGTGAAAAGGACCTGGCCCTGTTCGTTGATATCGCCAAAGTCGAACGGCCCAAAGATGTCACTGATATTCCCACTTCGGTTCTGATTCCCTCATTTATCATCAGTGAAGTCAAAACAGCGTTTCAGATCGGTCTTTTGCTGTATGTTCCGTTTTTGGTCATCGACATGGTGGTGGCCAGTGTTTTGCTTTCAATGGGAATGATGATGTTGCCTCCCATCATGATATCACTGCCGTTTAAATTGATGTTATTTGTTCTGGCCGATGGGTGGAATTTACTGATCGGTTCCCTGGTCAGAAGTTTTGCGTAAATCCAAAATCGAGCCAAGCGACATGACTCCCGAATTTTTAACCGGATTCTTTTTTGAAGCTATTCAAACAGCCATCCTGCTGGCGGCACCCATGCTGCTGTCGGCTCTGCTGGTGGGGCTGCTGGTGAGCATATTCCAGTCCGCAACCTCCATCAACGAAATGACGCTGACCTTTATTCCCAAAATGCTGGCGGTGGCGTGTGCGCTGTTATTCTTTTTGCCGTGGATGATGCAAACCATGCTCACGTTTACCACGAATGTGTTCACAAACATGGTGGTTTATATTCGCTGATGCAAACCGGATGCGTGATCTTAATACTGAAAACGTGGTCCTTTGGGCCGGGTCAGAGATCAACGGCTTGGCCATAATAGAATGTGAAGGGTTACTGGAAAAATGGAATGTTGGAATACTGGGTTTGGCGGAATGAGATCTATTTTTATCTCGATGGCCCTCATTAGAAATTAAAATCAGGACATCATCCGTTTTTCATACCCAATATTCCATTTTTCCACCATTCCATTATTCCATTGGTTAACCCCACCCCTCCGGGGTGAAATTAAAGCGTGGCCCTCTGGGTAATGATTCATCGCTCCAATGCACGCTGACGGTGCTCAGTAATGATATCGATTTCAATTTCATTAATGCAGTTACAGATGTTTTTCCTGATCTTTTTAAGGGTCGGAGCCATCTTGATGAGCATGCCGATATTTAAAAGCAAAAGCATACCGGTTTTATTTAAATTCGGGCTGGCATTGGCCGCCAGCATCATTTTGTTTCCCCTGCTGGATTTGAAGGCTTTTCCGGTGCTGACCAATCTCGGCAATTTCGTCGTTGGCGCCATCGGCGAAATCCTGCTGGGAATCACCATCGGTATGGCGGTCAATTTGATTTTTGTCGGTCTGCAAATGGCAGGGCAGATATCGGGTTATCAAATGGGCCTGGCGCTTGCCAGGGTGATGGACCCTTCCGCCGGCCAGCAGATTCCGCTTCTGGCGCAATTTTTTCAGTTGTTTGCTTTTTTGATTTTTCTAAGCATAAATGCCCATCACTGGTTTCTAATGGCGCTGGCCGACAGCTTTCAGCTGGTGCCGCCCTTTGGGTTTAAGATCAGCGGTTCCCTGATTGGGCAGTTGATGCACATTGCCGGCAATATGTTTGTGATTGCCATTAAAGTCGGGGCTCCGGTCATCGCCGCATTGTTGCTCACCAGCGTTGCTTTTGGGCTCATCGCCCGCACGGTGCCCCAGATGAACGTGTTATTTGTGGCCATGCCGCTAAAAATAATCATCGGGCTGTTATTTATCGGTTTCAGCCTGCCGTATTTATCATCTTTTTTAAAAACCGTGTTCAGCAAACTGGGCAACACGATTTTTATGCTGATGAAAGCAGCGGCTTAACGCTTAATCCGGACAA
>CBDUUO010000128.1:0-7742 GCA_965370395.1 uncultured bacterium | reverse complement strand
CGGCAGGCGGGGTTTTGGGCATATTTTGAATGACTTCTTTTAATTTTTTTGAGAAGTCTTTGGGGACCGGCCGGTCTTCGGCCTGTTTGCACAGGTCAACGGTTCGTTTAAGGGTCTGCAGGCACACAAAGCAGGGGACGCATTCTTTGACATGTTTTTCGATGTCTTTGCAGGTTACCTCATCCAGCTCATTATCCAGATACTCGGAAAGTTTTTCAAACAGCTCCAGGCAGTGTTTATGATCGTGCTCATCTTTATTCATTTTCAAAATACCCTTTCAACTTGTCTCTCAAAAATAAGCGTGCCCGGTGTAATCTGACTTTCACATTCGCATCCGATAAATTCAAAATCTGGGCGGTTTCGGCCGTGCTGAAGTCTTCAATGTCCCTTAATACGATCACCGGCCGGTATTTTTCGGGAAGCGTAAAAATGGCCTCGTCGATCTTGTCTAAAAGCTCATCGTTTAGCAGTTTATCCAGGGGCATCAGCGCCCATCTGGGAACCCGGTCGGGAACCTCGGTTTCATCCTGGGGAAAAAACTCATCCAGGGACAGTTCCCGTTCCGGGGCAAATTTTGATTTTCGCCGTTTTTTAATGCACGTGCTGGCTGCCACCCGGTACAGCCAGTTTTTAAATTTGGTTTCGTAGCGGAAATCTTTTAAGTATCTGAAGACATTTAGAAAAGTTTCTTGAACCGTATCTTCGGCATCGGCCGCATCCCGGCACATTCTGAGGCTGAAATTATACAGCTTTTGCTCGTACCGTTTCACAAGATCCGGGAACCGATCGAATCGGCCCGAATTGATGGCCCGAATGAGTTCAAAATCTTTATCTTTTATCTCTTTGCGGTTCGCTCTCTTGGGTGCGGTCATGGTTGCTTGTCACCTGACAAGAATCTTTCAGTCAGGTTGAAATGCCTAATTTAGGAAGAATATAGGCCTGCAGGAGAATCCAGATACCCGCAATGCCTAACATAATGATAAACTCTTTCATAATTGTGCTCCTCGTAATTAATAAGATCTCAGCGGGCATTTGTCCACTGTTTTTAATTCTAAAATATGCATTTCGATTCATTGCTGTGTAACCCAGCGCCTTTTGCGTACCAGGCAGTAGCCGGCGGCCATCAAAAACGCCATGACCAGTCCCAGATGGGCTAAATCCAGCAAAATGATGAATCCCGGTGCAAACTGGCTTCCTGCCAGATTTCGGATCACCAGCAATAGGCCCGATACAAGGATTCCAGCCAGAATTGTACCCCGGACGTAACCGGAGGCGGTCAGGCGAATGCGTTTTTTTTGCAGAATCAGGTAGTCGATGATCATATAGGTCACCAGCGCCAGGATTAAAATTGCCCCCAGGTAATGAATATAATGGGTCACGTAAAATTGCGCCAGCCAACCAAAACCGGGGATATCGGCAATGTAATAGCGTTTAAAAATGGGCATCTGGCCGAAACCGGTAAGAGTTAAGAAAAAAACAGTAATCAGGTAGACATAACGAACGGCACGGTTTGGTGTCTTTGATCTATCGGTTTGTTGCACTCTCATTTCAACAGGCTCCTTATTTGCTATTGACTGTTCTTTGTCAGCTTGACAAATTTCCCGACTGCCGCTGCAATCCCGGCCACAGGGGCAAGGACCATTGCAGTTGTCAGGTTGTTGGCCTGGGCCATGGTGTCTTTTACCGGCTTCAGATGAGGTTTCCCTTTCCCCTTTTCAATGGCCTTATTAAGCTCTTCAAACGGCACCGGCAAAACATAAATCGTATTAGTTCCGCCATTTTCTTTCTCACCATAAATATAGCCATTGGTTTCTTTGGCCAGCGCATGGGCTTTTTGGATGATTTCATCCCGCGGCCCGATGGTCTGCACGTCCTCAGGGCAGGCTTCGATGCAGGCCGGCAATTGGCCTTCTGCGATTTGGTCGTAGCAGCGGTCGCACTTGTACATTACCCCGTTGCCGGCAAATGAAGGCAGAATATCAAGATACAGGCCCGTTCCCGTCTGGCGCTGGGGGATATCCCAGGGGCACACCTTTTTGCACTTGGAACCCCCGAGGCAAATATCGGAATCAATTCTTGAAATACCATTCTCAAGCTGCCGCGCAGCTCCCCAGGGGCAGAGTTTAACACACGGCGGATTGACACAGTGCATACAGCGCCGGGGCAGCGTAATTTCCTGTTCTTCACCGTTTAAATTAACAATGGCATGTTGAATAAAGAGCCAGTTATACGGGGTCAGACGATCGCTAACATCCTGCTTTTCCGACCAGTCTTCAACCGGCACCCGGTTGGGATACATTTTGGGAAATGGTTTTTGGGGATTGGGGTATTTATGAGCGTTGGTTTCATTACAGGCTTCCACGCAGGCGCCGCAACCGATGCATTTGCTGATGTCCAATAAGGTCGCCAGCTGAGTTTCTTCTTGTGGTGCGGCTGCTGCGGAAGCTCCCGGGATGCTGCCCGCAGCCAGGCCGGCTGCAGTTGCGATTCCTCCTCTTAGGAATGTTCTTCTTGAGATTTCTTGCCCCAATTTTGATCTCCTTTCAGGTTAAATTCGTTGTGATTAAGCAGTCATTTTGAATTGTTTCCCTTAAAGAACCAAGAGCACCTGATCGGTTACAAAATTTTTGCGTTGAAACCTATATTGCGGCCCGAAAACTTTCCGAGGGCGCCCAAGATATGATTGTGGACTAATCACACCTTTTTTTAAAAAATGCTTGACAACCCATCGGGAAGCGCTTAAGGTTGTTATGAGCATATGCTTATAACGTAAGACTCACTATATTCGTAAATATTTATAATATTAAATACTTATATGCATGCGTAAAATGAAAAAGAAGGGAATTTAAATCATGAGAATTGCAATAACCTCGGTTGGCAAGGAATTAGATTCCAATTTGGACCCGCGATTTGGAAGGTGCAGCTATTTTTTGATTATCGAAACAGATGATTTGAGTTTTGAAGTTTTCGAGAATGAAAATGCTGCCCTGGGAGGCGGTGCCGGCATTCAATCGGCCCAGTTTGTGGCTTCCAAAGGCGCCCAGGCGGTGATTACCGGGAATTGCGGCCCCAACACCTTGCAGACATTTACTGCAGCCGGAGTTCAAGTGTACGACCGACAAGCCGGCCCAATTAAAGACATCGTGAATAAGTACAAAAATGGAGAGCTGAAACCCACCACCGAAGCCAACGCGCCCCGTCACGCCGGAACCGGCGGGATAGGCATGGGACGCGGCAGAGGAATGGGAGGCGGAGGCGGTATGGGAGGCAGAGGAAGGACTGGTCGGTAAAGTCCGAGAAATAACTACATGGTATGCTAGCAATCAATGATGTGCAATTAATGGCGAAACATGAATCCGAAATTCGAATTTCCGGTGTATCCGGCTTAGGGGGTTTTTATAATGATCATTAGTATTGCCAGCGGGAAGGGCGGAACCGGCAAAACGACCGTGGCAACCAATCTGGCTGTGTCGCTCGGATCCGCGGTTCAACTGCTGGATTGTGATGTCGAAGAACCCAACGCCCATCTTTTTATCCATCCGGTTTTTGATCTGACGGAAACCGTTACCACCCCGGTTCCCGAGGTGGATATGGACAAATGCACCCTCTGCGGAAAATGTGGTGACATATGCCAGTTCAAGGCCATTGTCGTCGTGGGGGAAACGGTTTTGCCGTTTGAAGAACTCTGCCATAGCTGCGGCGGATGCATGGCGGTTTGTCCCGAAGATGCCATCACCGAAAAAGGTCGCGAGTTGGGTATCATTCAAAAAGGTCATCGCAACGGCATCGAATTCATCCATGGAAAATTGAGGGTGGGCGAAGCCATGTCTCCGCCTTTGATCAATAAGGTTTTATCCTATACCGATCCGGCCAGACTCACCATTGTGGATGTACCCCCGGGGACCTCCTGTCCGGTGATCGAATCTATGAAAAATGCCGATTTTGTTTTGCTCGTTACCGAGCCGACGCCGTTTGGACTGTACGATTTAAAGCTGGCTGTCGGCGCCGTTAACATACTCGATATTCCCTGCGGATTGGTCATTAACCGCTCTGATCTGGGGGATGAAAAAGTTAAAGAATATGCGGATCAGGAAAATTTACCGATTCTGATGGAAATACCTTTTGATCGACAGATTGCCGAAGTCTATTCCAGGGGAGAGTTAATCGTAGAAGCCATGCCGGAATGGAAGGAAAAATTTTTAGAACTCTATGAAAAGATTAAAGCATTGGTGGAACACTGACCATGAAAGAATTAATCATCATCAGCGGTAAAGGCGGAACCGGCAAGACCAGTTTAATGGCAGCATTTGCGTCATTGGCTGAAAACAAGGTTCTCTGCGATGCGGATGTGGATGCAGCCGATCTGCATCTGATCATGGAACCCGAAGTCAGAAAACGGTATGACTTCCAATCGGGCAATACGGCGGTTATCGATCAGGATAAATGTACCGAATGCGGTGTGTGTCTTGATCTGTGCCGCTGGAATGCCATCAGTAATGATTTTGAAGTCAACCCCATCGAGTGCGAAGGCTGCGGGGTTTGCGTTCATTTTTGCCCTGAAAAGGCCATTGACTTTCCGGAAAACACCTGCGGGGAGTGGTATATTTCAGATACACGTTTCGGTCCCATGGTGCATGCGCGGCTGGGGATTGCGGAGGAAAATTCCGGCAAGCTGGTCAGCCTGGTACGTCAGGAAGCCCGCAAACTGGCTGAAGAAAAAAATCTGGAGCTGATTCTGAGCGACGGTCCACCCGGGGTGGGCTGCCCGGTAATTGCCTCGATCGGCGGCGCCACTGCCGTGCTCATCGTCACCGAACCCACCGTTTCGGGCAAACAAGATATGAAACGGGTAGCGCAACTGGCCGACCATTTTAAGGTGCCGGCCATGATTTGTGTCAATAAGTTTGATCTTAATTTAGAGTTGACCCGGGATATTGAAAACTTCGCCAAAGAAAAGGGGTTATCCTGTTTGGGCCGAATTCCTTTTGATCCGATTTTCATCAACGCCATGGTCCAGGCCCAAACCATTTTTGAATACAATACCGACTCAAAAGTGGGCCAGGCAATCAAGCAAATCTGGGAAAACCTGTCAAATAGGTTAGAGTTATAAGCATTTTCTTTAGTACTGTATTTTCTTTTTGAGGAATATTAATTATAGATAGAACAGGATTTAAAGCCAGTTCTAAACAATTGGAGGAATTTTATCATGAAATTTGCAATACCATTAGCTGAGGGAAAACTTACCGCTCACTTCGGGCACTGTCAGGAATTTGCGCTGGTTGATGTTGAAGACAATGAGATCAAAAATAAAGAAACCATCGTTCCGCCGCCCCATGAACCGGGAGTGTTGCCCAAATGGCTTCATGATCTGGGTACAACCGTTATCATTGCCGGCGGAATGGGTGGCAGGGCGCTGGATCTTTTTGCCCAAAATGACATAAAAGTGGTCGTCGGCGCGCCTTCGTTGACACCTGAAGAACTCGTCAGACAGTATCTGGACAATAAACTGGAAGCCGGCGCAAATGTCTGTGATCATTAGCAAATTGAGCGAAGCGCTCAATTTGTCAGTTGTCCGTGGCAAGTCGTTTGTTTTTAAACGGAAAAAAGGATGGAACCCAGAAAATTTGATTTCTGGCAGGATCATTCTTTGCATTACCTGGAAATGGCCTTCCGTAATGACCGTCGTGAAATCGTTAAACATCTGGAATAAAAAAAGAAGACGCCACCGGACGGCACTGCTGGGAGATTTTTCGGGCCAATATATGCGAGCAGTTATGCTCCCTGAGGCAGACCGTGGATACCGGAACACCCCTGGTCAACCCTTCGATTTTCATTGTAAATTCCAAGGGGGGATCGTATTCCGGTGAGCATTTCGACGGCCGTCTTGAAGGATAATGCCGGGAATGTAATCGGCGGGGTCGAAACTTTTCGGGATTTAAGCGTGGTTGAAGCGCTCCGCAAAGAGCTGGCCGGGCGGCATTCCTTTCTGGATGAAATCGGTGACGTATCCCCGGCGCTTCAGGTGCGTCTGCTGCGCGTATTACAGGACAAGGTTTACGAACCCTTTGGCAGCGTTGGGGCTGAACACGCCGATGTCCGGATTGTAGCGGCCACAAACAAAAATATGGAACTAATGGTTAAAAAGGGGGATTTCCGCGAGGATCTCTATTACCGGATCAATGTGGCTAAACTATCTCTTCCGCCATTAAGAGGACGCAAGTATGATATCCCCCTTTTAATAGATCATTTTACTATAAAACTCAACAACTCTAAAGGTCTTAAGATGCCGATTTATGAATATCGCTGCAAGGATTGTGGTGCTACATCCGAATTTTTACTCGGTGTGGGTAAGGATGAAAAAATTTTTTGTCACACCTGCGAAAGCCTTAATATCGAAAGAATCATGTCGGCGGCATCGTTTGTTCGAATGGCGAATGCACGCCCTGCCGGCGATACGTGCTGCGGTCGTGAAGAACGCTGCGAGGCCCCTCCTTGCTCTTCAGGCGGTACATGCAGCCGTCATTAAGCACCGGGATAAATGAGAATTGTAATCCCCAAACACAAATCCCCGATTGTGGCCGGTTTTGGGGTGGAATCCGTAGAATATCACCTGGGCGGTACGTTTCGCGGATCGTACTATACCCTCAACGACAATATCATCAATGGTCGCATCCGGGGAATCGGCGGTGTGGTGGGCTGCAACAACGTCAGAACCCGCCATAATGACGGCCATATCACCGTGGTCAAGGAACTGATTAAAAATGATGTCATCGTTTTGACCACCGGTTGCAATGCCATTGCCTGCGCCATGGAGGGGCTGCTGACTCCTGAGTCAGCCAAGGTATTCTGCGGTCCGGGGTTGGCAGAGGTGTGTGAGACCGTCGGCATACCGCCGGTGCTGCATTTAGGTTCCTGTGTGGACAACAGCCGCATCCTGCTGGCCGCCAGCGAAGTGGTTAAAGCCGGTGGGTTGGGCAATGATATCTCTGATCTGCCGGCGGCCGGCAGTGCTCCGGAATGGATGAGTGAGAAAGCCATCAGTATCGGCCATTATTTCGTGGCCTCCGGTGCATACACCGTTTTTGGCGTAACCCTGCCGGTATTCGGTGCCCCGGTGTTTCAAAACTATATTTTCGAGGAATTTGAGAAACTATACGGCGGCATGTGGGATCTGGAGGCCGATCCCCTCGAACATGCCCGCAAGATGATTACTCATATCGACAAGAAGCGCAAAGCGCTCGGCATCGACAAGGCCAGGGAAAGGGTCCTGGTGGATATGGCCGACCGCAGGACGCTCGAAACAGGTTAAGGGGGGGGCTTTTTTGTTAAGATCTTTGCCGGCGTGGTCCTAAAAATGTGAATACTTTAAGCTGCTTATCTGGAAAGTCCAAGTTACCATTAGATAAACTCTCTGTGGGAGCGGCTTCCAGCCGCGAATTCAACTGTCGCGGCTGGAAGCCGTTCCCACATTCAATACCACTTGTTTTTTCTGGATAACCACGTACTTTAATAAACGATGCGACAATGTTAAGTAAAATTGTGCTCCTTGTGTTTTTCCGCAATCGTATCAGCCAGGTCACTCAATGCCTTAAAATCATCCTCTGATGGCACCCCCTTGCAAAGGACAGGGTCTATAACCTCTACCTTGAGATTGGGAATCATTCCCGCCAGTGTTTCGACGGTCTTGCCCCCCCATCCATAGGAACCAATAATGGAAAGGAATTTAGTTTTGGGCCGCAGGG
>CBDUUO010000127.1:0-7801 GCA_965370395.1 uncultured bacterium | reverse complement strand
AACGGGCATTCATGCCCGAAGCTTTGGAAAAAATCGGCATAAGTATCGATTTGTGCGCTAATTTCGGCCAGGGTCTGCCGCTTTCGCATTTTCCGCAGCAGTTTGCGCTTATGCTGATCAAACCCCGGTGGATTCTCATGATTTCGACACCCGCTTATCAGCGTCAACCCGAAACCGACACCCGGGTATGCCTGCCTGTATTTTGCTGACATTGTAAAATCCGGAAACATCTCCATTCTCTTATATTTTTTAAGCGATTAAAATCTAAAGATGATGGTTTTCAACTCATTTGCTAAGGAAATATTTTACCCGGATTAAGAATCCCGTTGGGATCAAACAGGGTTTTGATCTGCTTCATCCAATCCAGACTTTTGCCGTGCTCGGCCGTCATGTACTTTTTCTTGCCCAGTCCCACGCCGTGCTCGCCGGTGGCGGTACCGCCCAGGTCAAGGGCCTTGGACACCAGACGCTCAACGAGCTGGTCGATCTGCGCCCATTGCTTTTTGTCACCTTTTTTGCCGGGAATATTAAAATGCACATTGCCGTCGCCGGCATGACCGAAGGTATAGCCGGTAAGACTGGCCGTTTCCATCTCTTGGCTGATCGCAGCGATAATCTCCGGGTACGCCGTATTGGGAACAGCCACGTCCACAACCAGCGTACCGCAATCCGGATGATTGCGAATAATCATTTCGCCCAGCGCATGCCGGGCCTTAAAGATGCGATCCCGTTCCGCCTTGCCCAAACCGGATCTGAATTCCATGCACCCGTTTTCCGAACCAATCTCTCGGGCCATTTCCAAAACCTCCGCCAGATGGCTGGCGGTGGAGCTGTGAAATTCGACAAACAGGGTGGGTGAAACGTTCAGGCCCAGTTGCTCTTCCTGGTTCATTAAGGCAATGCATTCCGGACCCAGCAGCTCCAGCGCGGCCGGATTGAGGCCGGAACGGATAATTTCAAAGACCGCCTTACTGGTAGCTTCCACCGACGGAAATGTTGCAACCGCAGCAGAGTATTCAACCGGAAAACCCACCAATCGCAAGGTCGCGCCGACCACAACCCCCAGCGTCCCTTCGGATCCCACGATCAGATGGATCAGGTCGTAGCCGGAAGATGTTTTGGCAGCGCGGGTGCCCATCTCGATAATTTCGCCGCTGGCCAGAACGACCTCCAGCCGCAAAACATAATCCTTGGTGGAACCGTAATACACCGTGCGGGTTCCACTGGCGTTGTTGGCAATCATCCCGCCAACTGTCGCCCGGGCGCCGGGATCCGGCGGGAAAAACAGGCCGGTGTGCCGCAGCTTGTCATTTAAATCCTGGTAAATCACACCCGGTTCGACATCGGCCTGGAAATCTTCGACACGAATGTTCAGGATGCGGTTCATCTGTGAAAAATCAAGAACGACGCCCTTTTGGATGGGAATCGGATTGCCTTCCAGGCTCGATCCGGATCCCCAGCCGGTAACCGGAATCAAATGGTCATTGGCGTATTTTAAAATATTAGAGACCTCGGACCGCTCCACCGGCCAGATAACCGCTTCAGGACGGCTGGGCGGGTGCTGGGATTGATCTTCGGCATGCAGGTCGAGAACCGACTCACCGGTGGAAAACCGATCCTTAGCAACCATGGCTTGCAGATTTTTTATATGGCTTTGATTCAGAGAATTGAATTTCAACATAAGCTCCTGTGTGTGTTGGGATACGGGCTCATAAGTGCTCTTCATTTTGAATAAGTCTTGACTTGAGTTTGTAACCTATATAGGAAAGAATATCAAAATAAAAAATGAATCATATTCATTTCTACTCTTTAAATGGATAAAAACGGTACTGCTAAATACTAAAAGGCACGAATATTAAGGCACAACCCATAAGCGAAAGGAGGGTTTATGATGAAAAAAAATACGTTTGTCCCGGGTTTAACGTTTCTGGTGGGCCTTTTTGCAATTTCCCTTATTCTGATGCCGGCGCATGCCCAGGCAAAGAATATCAAAGTGGGAATAATTGACTGCTACAGCGGCCCTGCGGCAGTTTTTGGAAAAGACGCTCTCAACGGGTTTAAACTGGCTTTAAAAGATATCAACCAACAAGGGGTTTTGGGTAAAAAAATTGAGTTCTTCCCCCGCGATTCCAAATTCAAAGTCGACATTGCCCTGAATATGGCCAAAGAACTGGTATTGCGGAAAGAGGTCGATATTCTGGTCGGCACCATCAACAGCGGTGCGGCGCTGGCCATATCCGCAGCGGTGGCCAAAAGAGAAAAGGTGCCGTTTATTGCCTGGATTTCAAAAAGTGAAAATATCACCGGCAAAAAAGGCCACCGCTATGTGTTCTCGGCCGGAGAAAATACGGCCATGGCCGGCAAGTCCGGCGGGGTGGCGCTTGCCACCAAACCCTACGTCAAATACTGGATTGCCGGAGACGATTATGAATACGGACATGCCATAGCGGATGCAGCCTGGCGCAACCTCAAAGCCCGCAAACCCGAAGTGCAGCTGATCGGCAAATCCTGGTGGAAGCTGGGCGAACCCGATTTGATTCCTTACATCACCTCGATTTTGGCCGCCAAACCGGATGCGGTGATCTTCGCCACCGGCGGTGGCAGCATGGTCAATATCATGAAAGTAATTAAAACCACCGGTATGACCGATAAGGCCGCTATCTACCTTCACACTGCAACCGATCATGCGGTTCTAAATCCATTGGGTATTCATGCACCCGAAGGGGTCATGGGAACCATGGACTATCACTTTTATTATCCGGATCTTTCGGCCAATAAGCGCTTTGTGAGTGCCTTTAAAGCCGCTTATGGACATCCGCCCGGATTTCCGGCCTTTCACGGCTATATCACGGCTCATTTTATCGCAGAGGCTTACAAAAAAGCCGGATCCGTGGATAAGGAAAAATTTATTGACGCCCTCGAAGGCTTACAGATTCAAAGCCCGGCGGGCAGGATCGAAATGCGGGCCTGCGATCACCAGGTCATTCTGCCGATGTATTTTGGTGTAACCAAGGTATCGCCCGAGCTGGGTTTTGCCATTGCCACGGATATCTATACCCTGCGGGGAGTGGAAGTGATGCCTTCCTGTAAAGAGATTATGGAGGCCCGCGGTCAATAAAAAGTCAGTTAATTAAAACTGTTACAAGGACATTTCAGAATGGAAGGTGGACCGGCGATAACCCTGGCGGCCTTGAGCATTACATTTCTGGTCGGTCTGAGCCGGGCCATGATTTTATTCATTGTGACTTCCGGGCTAAGCTTTGTGCTCGGTGTGCTGCGGGTACCGAATATCGCGCACGGCTCGCTGTATATGATCGGCGCTTTTGCTGCCCACAGCATTGCTACGCTGTTTGGCGGCGGTTCAGTCGGCTTCTGGCTGGCGCTGATTCTTGCGCCTCTGGTGGTTGCTTTGATTAGCCTGGTTGCGGAGCGATTGTTGTTCTGCCATCTTTACCAGCGCGAACACCTGATGCTGCTGCTGTTCACCTTTGCCTTGATGCTGATCCTGGGCGATTTAACCAAAATGGTGTGGGGCGCCGAATATCGCTCCATTATGCCGCCAACCGTGCTCCAGGGCTCCGTGTCGGTTTTTGGATCCCCGTTTCCCAAATACAATCTGTTTCTGTTGATTATCGGTCCGCTGGTTGCCATCGGGCTGTGGCTGTTTTCCACTAAAACCAAAATGGGCAAGATCGCCCGGGCCGCCGCCGTGGACATGGAGATGGTCGGTGCCGTCGGCATTAATGTCAGCTGGGTGTTTGCCTTTGCATTCGTCCTAGGTTGTTTGCTGGCCGGACTGGGAGGCGCCCTGGTCTCACCGACCATTAGCGTGACCATCGGCATGGATCACAACATCATCATCGAAGCCTTTCTGATCGTCACCATCGGCGGATTGGGAAATATGTGGGGCGCCATGCTCGGTTCACTGATATTCGGTATCACCCAATCCTTCGGCGTATTGTTATGGCCGCAGTTTGCCATCGTGTTTCCCTATCTTGCGGTGGTGATTGTTTTGACTCTGAAACCAACCGGCATGCTGAAATCGGTGTGGTAGAAAGGAGTTGACGTTGTTTGGCGAGATGATCCGGCAAAAGTCTTTCGGCGTCAGTGTCGCTATTTTTGTAATCCTGCTTCTGGCGCCGTCATTCCTGCCCAGATTTTACATCTATTTTTTGGCTGTCATCTTTGTAACCGCTCTGCTGGCCATGAGCTTAAATTTGTGTTTGGGCCACGGGATGCTATTTCAATTTCACCACGGCGTCTTTTACGGCGTCGGCGCTTACACGGCCGGGCTGTTATTGGCCAAGACGTCCGTGCCGTGGTGGGTGGCTTTTATGGCCGGACCCCTGGCAGCTGCTTTTGCCGGATTGCTGATCGGCATGTTCTGTATCCGTCTGAGCAGATTGTATTTTGGCATGCTTCAGATATCTTTAGGTTCCTTGATCTGGGCCATCGCATTTCGCTGGTACGACCTCACCGGCGGCGATGACGGGATTCACGGCATCCCGATCCCTGATTTTATCGCATCGACAACCCGTTCTTATTACTTTGTTTTAATGGTCCTGGGAATCTGTTTGATCCTGCTGTATTTGATTTTGAAATCACCGTTCGGATCCACACTGCAGGCCATCCGCGACAACCCGGAGCGTTGTGCCGCCGTGGGCATCAATGTGCGTCGGCACCAGCTGAAGGCCATTGTCATTGCTACATTCTTCGGGGGCGTAGCCGGCGTCCTCTTTGTGGTGGTGGAGGGATCGATTTTCCCGGATCTGCTGTTCTGGACATTATCACTTGAAATATTCATCATGTGTCTGCTGGGCGGCTGGTTTACATTTGCCGGACCCATCTTAGGCGCCGCTTTCATCGTATCCCTGCGCACCTTCGTGGGCATCTATACGGAATACTGGACCCTTATTCTGGGAGTCATTTTAATTTTGCTGATTTTCTTCCTGCCCGAGGGCATCATGGGATATAACTACCGGCAACTTTTTCGTTCCCGGGCGAAATATGCAACCGAAGGCCAGACGGAGTAAATGAATGCTTCGCATTGAGGATTTGCATAAATCATTTGATGACTTTAAAGCGGTAAACGGGGCCCATCTTACCGTTGAAAAGGGCCAATTGGTGGCCGTGATCGGGCCCAACGGGGCCGGAAAAACCACATTGTTCAACCTGATTACCGGACAGTTACAGCCCGATAACGGGAAGATCCTGTTAAACAATGAAGATATCAGCAAATTGCCGCCGCATGTCATCTGCCGCAAAGGCGTCGCCCGCTCATTTCAGATTGCCAATGTTTTCCCGCGGCTTTCAGTCTTCCGCAATGTGCAGGTGTCGGTTCTTTCCCAGCAGAAGCTCAGCAACAAACTGTTTCAGCCGGCGGCCCGACTGGTCGTGGAAGAAACCAACCGTATTCTGGAAAGTGCCGGTCTATTGGATAAAAAAATGGATGTGGCCGGTTCGTTGTCTCACGGGGACAAGCGCATTCTGGAGATTGCCATCGCACTGGGCAATGAGCCGGATTTGCTGATTTTGGACGAGCCCACCGCCGGGATGTCTCCGGAGGAAACCACCACTACCATGGCGCTGATTCAGCGCCTGGCCCGTGAACAGGGCCTGACCATTTTATTCTGTGAGCATGACATGGAGGTGATATTTGGAACGGCCCAGAGTATCATGGTCATGCAGCAGGGAAGCACCATCGTGCAGGGTGAACCGCAAGTTGTGAGACAGAACAGTAAAGTCCAGGAAGCCTACCTGGGAGATGAATGATGCTTGAGGTTCAAGGAATTCACACCTACTACGGCTTAAGCCACATTCTTTTCGATGTGTCCTTGGAAGTAAAAAAAGGGCAGGTCGTTTGCCTGCTGGGACGCAACGGCGCCGGCAAAACCACCACTTTCAGAAGCATCATGGGTTTAACTCCTCCTTCGCGGGGTCAGATCCGGTTTAAAGATGCGGACGTTACCGGCAGCCCCGCTTATCAGCTGGTGCGCAAAGGTATGGGTTGGGTCCCTGATGATCGTCGCATCTTTGCCGATCTCACCGTAGGTGAAAACCTTGAAATCGCCGAGCGTAAAGGCACCGGGGACGAACAATGGGACAAACAAAAAGTGTATGATTTGTTCCCTGCCCTTAAAGAAATTGACAGCCGCAAAGGGGGACTTCTTAGCGGCGGTGAGCAAAAGATGCTGGCCATCGGACGCGCCTTAATGACCAATCCGCAGTTCCTCTTGCTGGATGAACCCACCGAAGGGCTGGCGCCGGTGCTGGTAAAATCCCTGGGAGAACGCATCCAAACGCTTAAAGAGGTCGGCTTAACCGTTTTGCTGGCCGAACAAAATGTGAAATTTACGCTGACCTTAAGCGATTACGGGTACATTATCGACAACGGGCGCATTTGCTATCAGGGACCGGTTGATGAACTGATCGACAATGACGAGGTCAGGCGTATCTGCGGCATCTAACCAGAACCGGCTTTAAAACTGCTTCTGGTTACTGGCATCTGGCCGCTGGCTAATTAAATTGACCTGGTCGACACTTCGCATTTTAAAAATGAAATTTTAACAGCTCCACAAGTATGATCCCTTAAGAGTTATTCAAAAGCCAGTGACCAGAAGCCAGCAGCAATTATTCCGGCGGCGGTTCCTTTTCAGAACAGACTTCGCCTGAACGCATTTCAGCGCCTGAATTTTTCGCTTTGACATTTGAATCAGATGCTCCCACGTCGGGCAAAACATCTTTAAATGCCATTCCGTAAATATCCCATACGGTCACAAACAGGGCTGCGATAATCGGCCCGATAATCACACCCACCACACCGAACATGAGAATACCCCCCAGGGTCCCGAAAAGAATCATCAGCTCGTGCATCTGGGTGTCTCTTCCGACCAGAATGGGACGCAGTAAATTGTCGATGCTGCCGATAACCGCGGCACAAAACACCCCCAGCCCGATGGCTTTTGCCGGGTGTCCGGTGGCAGCCAGAATAATCACTGCCGGGCCCCACACCAGAGCGGTGCCGATGCCGGGGATGAAGGACAGCACCGCCATAATGGTGCCCCAGAACACCGCACTGTCAATCCCAACCACGGCAAAGGCTATTCCGGCCAATCCTCCCTGCAGGATACCGATCATCGCGGTTCCTTTAAGGGTGGCGCGGGTTACCGAGGTGAATTTGTCTAGGATGAGGCGCTCATCGTGATCCTTTAAGGGCAGGTAATAAAGGATTTTATCGATCAATTTTTGGCCGTCCATCAAAAAAAAGAACATGGTATACAGCATGATGAACAACATAAATATGAAGTTGACCGTACCGAGGGTAACCGATTGAAGACGGTTGATTAAAAAGCCGCTGATATGGCCGACCAATTGCCCGGCTTTCGTTAAAATCAGACTGCGGTAAGGCTCGATCTTGTCATAAAACGGAAGGGATTTGAGCGCATCGGAGATAGCATCCGGTTGGGAGAGTTGCTGTGCCACCCAGGGTTTGACCGCTTCGCCCACCTTAATCGCCTGAGCGGTCACAATTCCCAACAACCCCCCCAGAGGTAAAATAACAACAAAGACAATCAAAAAAAGGGTCGCAATGGAGGCCAGGCTGCGCCGACCATTGAACCATTTTTCAAAGCGGCGGTACAACGGATAGGACAGCGCCGAGAAAATACCGGCTAAAAAAATAGCCATCAGAAACTGGCGAATCATCGACAAAAAAAGTGCTGAAATAAATAAAACCAGCAGCAGCAATACCCATTTATTGATCGCTTCTTTGTTCATGGCACATGCCCTCGAAAACTGGATT
>CBDUUO010000126.1:0-7822 GCA_965370395.1 uncultured bacterium | reverse complement strand
CGGTTCGGGCTACATGAGCCCAGGCAGCCGTGATATGCCCTCCCGGCAAAATAAAGCCCTTCAGCACAGGTAACCCTTTTTGGAGTCGATCAATGGCATTTTCTAAAAAGGTAATCTGTTCTGTAGAGATTTCTGCGAGGGATTCTATCGAGGCAGAATCCGGGCTGGTCGCAAGCCAGGCACTTAATTGCATAAGAACGGATTGGATCTGTCGTAATTCCTCGATGAGCTCTTTTTCATCTGATAAATGGGCAGCCAGTGTGCCCAGAATCGAATTGAGTTCATCAATATCTCCGTAAGAATCGATTCTGGCGTTATCTTTTGATATGCGCTCTCCACTAAATAAGCTGGTTTTGCCTTTATCTCCGGTGCCGGTGTAGATCTTCATTGCTTTCTAAATTATTGATTTTAGTGCTTCCAGTGTCTGCTCCGGGTCAGGTCTTACCGTATAATCCGCGTCATTTTCTGCGTATCGTATAACAGCTTCCCGGTCAATGATGAATCTTGATGCCAACGGCAATGTCCATGAATCGTCTCCATTGTGTTTGGGGACATCAATGCCGAACTGTAGATAGATTTTTCTCAAATCCTCCGGTAGGGCATAAACCAACCCGAATTTCCCGGCAACCAAGTTGCCCGGATCGCTTAAAATCTCAAAAGTCAGCTTTTTGGCTTTTGCCAGCTTGCGGCTGTATTCCGCAAGCTGAGGAGAGATGGCAACCAGATTGGCCCCCAGGGAAGTGAAATCAGACACGGCGTTTTGCAGAGCTTCCAGCTCCAGATTGCAATAGGGTCACCATTTGCCACGGTAAAATGTAAGCACCATCAAACGATCCGAGAGGATATCCTTTGATCGAATCAGTTCTCCGCTGGTGTTTTCGAGTTCAAATTCCGGCGCCTTGTCACCGACCTTTAGGGCACGATCCAAAATTCCCGAATTGCGCAGGTCGGCTGTTGCCCGGTGCATCACTTCCAAAGCTTCAGGAGGTGCATTTTTTTCAAAATTGGCTTTATATTCATTAAGTTTGTCTTGTAACGCCATCTTATTATGTCCTTTTCAATTCCGTCAGTTGCTCGAAAACATTTCTTCAAAAAATATCTGCATATATTTCCAGGAGCGCTCATCGGCTTTTGGATTGTACGCGATGCCTTTAATGTTTTTCCCATCAGCAGCCGGGTTGGTAAAAGAATGTACCGCGCCGCCGTAGTAAACCATCTGCCAGTCAGCGGCGGCCTGGCGCTTGCCGTCCTGAAAAGCGGTTATTTTTTCAGATGGAACAAAGCCGTCGTCAGCACCGTGCAGAATTAAAATCTTTGCTTTAATTCTATTCATATCTTCCGGTCTGGGTACGATGAGCCCGCCATGGAAACTGACGATGCCGGCAACATCCACGCCGCTGTAAGCCAGCTCCAGTACGGTGGTGCCGCCAAAACAGTAGCCGATCGCAGCAATTTTTTGAGTGTCTACCCGGGCATTTTTTCGAAGGATGTCTAAACCGGCACGGGCGCGCTGCCGCATTATCGGTTTGCCCTTCAGGTGCCCGGCCAGCTCACCGGCTTTCTGGGGGTCAGTGGTCCAGATGCCCTTGCCGTACATATCCAAAGCAAAGGCCACATAGCCCAGCTTGGCCAGCTTGTCCACCCGCATCCTGACATAATCATTAAGCCCCCACCATTCATGAACCACCAGGACGCCCGGGCGTTTGGCTTTGAGGCTATAGTCATAGGCGAGATAACCTTCCAGAACTGCGTCACCGTGTTTATAGTCCACATGTTTTGACACCACTTTCGCATCCACCGCAGCAGATAATAGTAATATAAATATGATAAAAATTACTTTTTTCATGATCGCTTCCTTTTCTCGTTGAATATTACAACTTGCTTGAAAACAAACTATGCAGAAAAGGTATGTACGACGATAACGAAGTCAATAGGGGTCAGGTTCAAGGTTCAAAGGTTCAAAGGTTCAGGGGTTCTGATTTCAAGGATTGGCGTTGCGGGGGTAAGGAATCAATAGGTGTCAGGTTTCAGGCGTCAGAAATCAGATAAAAGATGACAGAAAACAGTCTGCAATAATAAGCTCGCTTCCGGCTGATTTTTGACCGAATGTAGCTTACGGTCGAAGACAGACTTATATGCCCTAACCTAAACTTGAATTGGCAAGTAAGCTAAAATTTCGGTTGACAATATGATATCATAACTATTCGGAGTGTTTCAAAAGTACTGATATGTTGGAGCTGTTCAAAGTGTGGTTTTGGCTATTAAAGATTTAGGTAATTTAGTTTTGTTCACGTTATGAAAATTTAAGTACAGCAAAAAATGCAATGTGATCTCCTTTATTATTTCGTATTATTATAATCTCTGCTGGATCAGTCAGTTTTTTATCTTTGGGGAAATGCTGTGTTATACCATGGCTGCAAGAAATTAAAAGAATGGCGATTGCTATAATGGATAGGCAATATTTCATAAAATAATAGGACTCCTCATCGCTGGAGATATATGGCCCCATAACGTTTGAATTTAGCAGCGCCAAAGGGTATCCACTAGAATGAATTATTTTGCGTTTACTCACAAACATTACCCGAGGACATTAAACATAGGGTCAAACGTAACGTAAAGAGAGATACTTCGTATGCTACATCTCCGGCAAATGCTAGTGGTACCATTAGGTAATAAAGGCTAGTACTATTATCCTCATACACACCAGAAATAATTATTGGCTGTATGCCTTGCTGATCGATTTGAGCCGGCCAATAAATTAATGAGATATCTTTAGAACCTTCTGTACTATTATCCAGTACTTCATCATTATCCGCATCCGCATCTTTTTCTGTATCTTCTTCATCAAATACAAAACTAACTTCAAATATTCTTTCTTTGATCGGTTGGTTTTTGTTAAAGTTAATAATCAAGTTGTAGAGTTGATGTCGGTTTTTTTTATTCACGTTAATATTTTCGATAGGAAGAACGGATGTTGAGGATGAGATGCCAAGATCAACCGACTCGCAGCCACGTTTAGTTTTTGCTATTGGATACCAATAACAGGGTGCATTATCAAAGAAACAATCCTTAGGGCGAAGCCTAAGCCGTTCAATGGCGTCAGTATCCCCTGACAAACTAGATAGAGAAAAGCTTATGGTATTTAATTCTGGTTCTCCAGTTTCACCGGGATCATTTAACTCGACACAAACTGAGATGTCGCCATTTTCGTGTTTGACTGCCGATACAACACTTTTAATTTTCCAATGTTCAGTGTTTTCCGGTGATGCCTTGTCTTTTGCAATTTGCAAGGCTTTATTTGTACACCCATTCAGATAAAAAAGCGAAGTCATAGCTAAAAAGATTAATATGAAAAACTCAAGGATACTGGAATCTATTGGCAATCGTTTCTTCACAGCTAAACTCCTCTTTAAACCATTTAGAACCAATAAAGAGCAACTGTCATACCAAAAACGATAATATCCGTTGCATTATCGTTTTAAAGATTTATGAAACTTCCATATAGGATTGGCGGCTATCAAATATAGTGCAGCAATTTCAGCAGGATATGTTTCACCTGTAAAAAAAGTTCAAAATCACAAATTTTTATACCTAATTTGTTGTAGAAGAATCAGTTACAGAAGAAGTTGTCAGAAGGGAGCAATAAAGGTTGACATGGTTTGTATGTTTTTAATTAAATCGAATCATTCCAATTGGTTGAATTACTAAAGAAAAGTTTACAGCGCAAAAAAAATTGCACTGTTTCGGAGGGATGGTAAGTGAATTTGTTGGTTGTTAATTCCAGTGTTACGCCAGTTAGGATACATTGAGAATATGTTAAAAATCGTAAAAATCCAGATATCGTAATCTGATATCACAAGTTTTGAGGGACGCTCAATTCTGCATAGATGTTGGATATCAAAGGTTTTAGAGCTGCAAAGAAGCCTGTGATATACCGCAGGCATTAAATGCTATGAATTTTGGTACTTGGCTAGAGTTGGGCGGAAAGCGTGAGGTGAGCTCACGATTTGGGGTGTGTCGTTGTGGCGGTTTGATTGGAGTGGATTTTAGGGACTGAAAATGAACCTTAAATCCACTAATATTCTAGGGTTATTTTAGCATGGTGTGGTTGGGGGTTAACCACGTTGGAGGTAAAAAATAAAGGCAGAGCCGCTCAAGACCATGTTCTAAATGTTTTGCAACTCCTCTACCCTTTTTCCGGCAAAAATATTTTAAGGGTAAACCCATTCATAACGATACAATTGTACTAAACCAGCCCCACATATATTGCTTAAATCTCTGACTACTTTTTCTGTCTTCGCCATTGGTGATGAGCATTCTTTTCGTGTGGTTCTTAGAGGATTTGTTTCAGGAACTCCTTGGCCCTCTCGCTTTTAGGATTTTTGAAGAATTCTTCATAGGTGCCCCGTTCGACGATCTTACCAAAGTCCATAAAGATGATTTCGTCTGCTACTTCCCGGGCAAAGCCCATCTCATGCGTTACGCACAGCATGGTCATTCCCTCTTTGACCAGAGCAATCATGACATCGAGAACCTCCTGGATCATCTCCGGGTCCAAGGCGGAGGTCGGCTCATCAAACATCATATACTTAGGCTCCATGGCCAGGCAGCGGGCGATGGCCACCCGCTGTTGTTGACCACCGGACAGGTTGGCCGGATAGGCGTCGGCCTTCTCCGGAATACCGACCCGCTCCAGCAGATCCATAGCTTTTTTTCCGGCCTTTTCTCTTGACAATTTGCGCACCTTCATTGGAGCCAGAGAAATGTTTTGCAGAGCGGTCATATGCGGGTAAAGTTCAAAACGCTGAAAGACCATACCGATATTTTCTCGAAGTTTATAGAGGTTAGTCTTGGGGTCGCTAAGGGAGACGCCATCGACGATAATCTCGCCTTTCTGGTAGGGTTCCAGGCCGTTAATACAGCGAAGCAAAGTGCTTTTACCGGAGCCGCTCGGACCGCAAATGACAACAGTCTGGCCACGCTCTATGGTTTCATTAATGTCGGTTAGTACCTGAAAATCGTCGAACCATTTGCTAACGGTTTTTATCTCGATCATATCATACCTAACTTTCTGCCTTTTTCTTCGAAATATCGCGAAATTTTTGATCCGGTAAAACAGAAGCAAAAGAATACAATAGCCACAAAGCCAAAGAGCTGGATAGATCGGACTTCCAGATTGTCTACGATGGAAGTCCGCCGCACAAATTCTTGCAAGCCAATAACAAAGGCCAGACTTGTATCCTGGAAAGTGACGATTGATTGGGTAATCAAGCTTGGCAGCATGCGTCTGAAGGCGATGGGAATGAGAATGTAGCGGGCTGTCTGGGAGTAGGTCAGGCCGGTGGAGTATGCAGCGCTGGTAAGGTCTTTGCTGATAGACTGATAGCCGGCTCGGAAGATTTCTCCAAAATATGTTGCTTCAAAAATAATGAATGAAATCACCGCTGAAAGAAAAGGGCTTAGCGGCCTTCCTGCGATGATCGGCATGACGAAATAGAACCAGAATATGACCAGGATGAGGGGCATGTTGCGAAGAAAGTTGACGTATAACGTGATCGGATAATAAATCCATTTTTTGCGCGCGATCCGACCCAGGCCAACCAGAGCACCGAGGGCTATGCCCCCAGCCAGGGCGCAAATAGTCAACTGGAGAGTCACCCCAAAGCCGCCGAGCAAGAAGTAGATATTGCTAGTAACCGCGTCAAACATTATTCCCTCCCAACCATACCGGGTATCTTGAACTTGGCTTCAAAGATGCCCATAATCCGAACCACGGTAAGACCCAGGATCAGGTAAATGAACATCGCTCCGGATGTCGCTTCCAGACCGTGGAAAGTTTCGGCGTCGATGCGATAACTCATGAAAGTAAGCTCGGCTACGCCAATTGTCATGGCGATTGAAGAGTTTTTGAAAATGGTCAAAAACTCGGTTGTCAGAGGCGGCATAATGATTCTCAGGGCGTACGGAATGATGACATAGCGGTACATTTGATATTGGGTCATGCCGGTGGACAGAACAGCTTGGTACTGGTCGCGGCTGATGGAGGCAAACCCAGCCCGCATGTGTTCAGCCAGCCTTGAGGCCGTGTATAACCCTAATGCCAAGGTGGCCAGGTAGTAGTTGAGCCCCATGATCTGGTTGATCTGACGACCCAGGTGTTCGCCGAACACCATTGGTCCGGCATAATACCAGAAGAACAGTTGAACCAGGAAGGGAATGTTGCGAAAGACCTCGGTATAAGCTGTAGAGATGAAGCGCAGCCAGCGCCAGGGGGTAACCCGCAATGTGCCGACAAAAATTCCCAAAAAGAGAGCAATGATCCAGGCCAGAAAACCGATCTTGATCGTCAGCCAAAGGCCTTGCAGAATCCACAACCCATATGGCTGTCTCCACAGTACTCCCCAATCAAAATCATAAGCAAAACCCATAGGGCGCCTTCCGGTTGTCAAAACAAAAATAGGGGGCCTTTAGCCCCCCGCCTAAATATCAATTACTATTTCCACCATTCGTCTGAGATGGGATAGACCATCATCTGCAGGTAGTTCTTATAGGCCTCGGACATGGGGATGGGGACAAGGCCTTTGGGACCCATCCACTTTTCGTACAACTCGAAGAATTTGCCGGTTTTAATAGACCAGAGAAGGGTGTTGTTTACGAAGTCACGGAAATCGGACTGGCCCTCTCGGGAGATGTAGGCATAGGGTTCGTAAGCGATGGCAAAGGGAACCGTCATCCATTTGTCCGGGTTCTGGTCCTTCATGCGCAGCCCTTCTAAAAGGCTTCGGTCGGTGGAATAGGCTTCGACCTTGCCGCTTCTTAAGGCCAGCATGCCTTGAGGATGGGTTTCGGTGACGATGATGTCCTTGGGCTTAAACTTCCCCTCTTTGGCCAAGGCCTCGATCGCCCTTAGGTTGGTCGTTCCGCGAGCAGCCCCGACGCGCTTGCCGTTGAGATCTGCGAGTGTTTTGATACCACTGTTTTTGGGTACCAGAAAGGTCGTCTCGGAGAAGAAGAAGATCATACTGAAGTCAGCCTGTTCCTCACGTTTCTGGGTGTAGGTGGTCGAACCCATCTCGATGTCAACGGTTCTATTGACAACCATCGGAATTCGGGTTTTAGGCGTCACGGTAAACGGCACAATTTCAATCTTTTTACCAAAGCGCATACCTAAATATTTGGCCAGCTCACCGGCCATGTCCACCGAGAAGCCGACGTGTTTACCTACTTTGGGGTCCACGAAAGCAAAGGGAATCGAGCCTTCTCTGAATCCCAACTTGATTTTACCAGTCTTCTGAATCTGGTCCATGGTCTGATCTGCCATAACCGGAAGGTCCACTAGACCAAGCAACAATGCAACTGCCATTCCGATAACAAAATACTTTTTCATGGCGTCCTCCTTTTAAAAAGGCTTTTGAGTTGAAAGAATAGCTTTCTTTTAAAATTCAGCTTATGGAGCTAATAAAAGATTTTATAACAGCCGCAATTGCCAGAAACAAACCAAACTTTTTCATCTCAACCCCCTTCCTCCAAACAAAAAAGCCAAGCCACCATTAAAAGGCAACTCGGCCAATTTATTTAAGATACAATGCATTCTGCTTCCTCTAACAGATGCTTAAGTCTTGTTTTAAAACCCTCAGATCGTTGTGAATTGAATGTTAGGGGAAAGATAAAGAAAAATCAACAGGTTTTAGAAAAAATTGCCATTAAACCAAATATCAGCCAACTACCGATATATCGAGATACATGCAAAATCGAAAAACTACAGATATCGTAATCTGATATCACAAGTTTTGAGGGACGCTCAATTTTGCATAGATGTTGG
>CBDUUO010000125.1:0-7900 GCA_965370395.1 uncultured bacterium | reverse complement strand
GACGGGGAGTTGTTTGAACATGAAATTGATCTGGATTTGAGCAAAAAATTCCTTGCCGGCTTAAAAGCGATTAATGTAAGTGGATGTATTGGAAAGAAAAAAAGTGGTTAGGACAGGTACTAACAAATGGAATCTTTAGCGGACCGATTCTACCATAATGAGGCTACAGACCGATGAAAAAGAAATTTGACCCGAGGATGCATTCAGCCGAGCATATTCTGAACCAAACGATGGACCGCATATATCAATGTGGTCGCTGCTTTAATGCGCATATCGAGCGCAAAAAATCAAAATGTGATTATCATTTAGCAAAAGCGCTGACTGCGGATGAAATTGAAGAAGTCCAATCACGTGTCAACCGGGTTATCCAATCAGACTTGCCGGTCGGTGAGCAGTTTATATCAAAATCAGAGGCCATCAGCCGATTCAATACGCAAAAATTGCCGGGTGACGTCGGGGACAGCATCCGTATCATCAGTATCGGTGATTACGACCACACACCCTGCATCGGCCCGCATGTCAAATCAACTGCCGAAATCGGCCAATTTATAATCACCGCCACCGCTTTTGAAAATGGTGTCCTGCGCATTAGGTATAAGCTTGAAAACTAGAATAATTGGAGGCGATTTCTATAGACGTCGATCACGTCTTTGGGATCATCGGTGATGACAATGTTATCCTGGATCCAGTCGGGAGCCCGGCCGCGGGTGATCATCTCATTGATCTGGTTGTCGATGCCATTCCAGAACCCCTGGCGCCCCTCGGTGTCAAACAATATGACCGGAACCTGTTCCAGGATGGACAGCTTCATATTGCACAGGGTAATACCCAGTTCTTCGAGCGAACCCAGGCCGCCCACATTAAAAATCGGAAATGAGGCAACCTCGAACCATTTCTGTCGGCTATGACGGCAGGTGGATTGAAAAACCTGGCAGAAATCGACATCAGTGGTCATGGATTGATCGGTGATGTCCAGAAAATTTGCGCCGGACAAAATGCCGCGGGTTCGCGCAAGGGTATTGGCCTGTTCCATAACACCGCTGCCGCCCCCGGTGACAATACCGATATTCTGGCCCCAGAACTCGATCAGGGCATCCATCAGTTGCCCCAGACGTGATTCGCCTTTTTTTGAAAGCCGCATGTTAGAGCCGTAAAAGGCAAACAGCATCGATTTGTGGAAATCGGCCAGCCGCTCCGGCAGCACAAAATAGCCCATTCCATCACGCATGGTGTGCACCATCAGACAGCCATTTAATCCGGATACCCAGTACACCTTAATCCCGAAAGCATCGTATTCTTGCAAGCGGTTGTGATCCTGCTGTGAAAGAAACGGGCCATGCTCACAGGAAGGCTCATAAAAATAAATGGCCTCTATTTTCCCGTCACATGCCAGATTGATGACGTCGCGATGCTCGATCAAATTGGGGAAATACTTCATGGCCAGAACTGCGGATGAATTTTTGACGGCCTCACCCAGTTTGGATGTGGCATATTCATGACTGCATTCACTGGAAGGAGAAAAGTCCCGTCGCGCTACGGCGCACAAAGCCCGGGTCGCTTCACAGGCATGGCCGGGGCCGTTTAAAAAAATGCGCGCGCTCTGAATGGCATTTGTTTTATTATCGATGACGGCAACGGGTTTGTCCAGGTAGTGGCAGCTGTTGCGCTCCGGGAGATCGAATCTTCTTTCCAGCCGGCGCATTTGTTTGTAAGTAAAGAAAGCACCGCCGCCGGCATTTTTATTCGGCCGCACGCTGTTTTTAGATTTAGCGGCATAATAAACTTTTGCGGCAATCAATGGATTTACGATGGGGTGCCGGGTTTGGTTGACAATTTCAAGATAAATCCGAATCCCGCGGGTCTTGATGGGATCCAGAACCGTTGCCGGTAAATTTCGGCCCAGTTCAAAGCCGCTCTGCAAAACCACATAATGCTCATTTAAATACATGGAACATGTGGTCACGGCACCTTTTCCGGGGGCTATATTTACGGCCCGAACCGCCTTGCGCACCTGATACCGGTTTAAAAGTTCCCTGCCGTCTTCGCGCAGCAAGATCCGTCCCAGGGCCTCTTTGTCGAGCGGTTCCTTCAGTTCACAGATGACTTTATGCGGGCCAATAACGATACTGCCATCGGCCGAAATGGTGGTGGATTGCGGTAGTTTGAGTTCCGAGCGTTCGATCGCCTCCAGCACCTCATCGGACGTCAAAAGCGCTTCGGGATCGCAGAAAACCAGGCGCCCGACGGGCAGGCCCAGTGTAAAAAACTCACGCAGCTCATTGAGCCCGGGATAATCCGGTATGACCGGTGATGCAACCAGTGTCAATGTGACGCGATCGCCTTCTAAAGCATCTGCCGAGGGCGGTTCGGATTTTATTTGCACGCCGAGGCGCGCGATCCTGGAACGTTCGCTAAAGACGATGTGTTCGGATTGGTTTTTGAGACGCTCGATGAGCTGATCGTTTAGCCCGAATGTCGTTTGAAAGGTGATTACCCGGGAATTTGCGTTCACAACTTTGGTGATGATCCCGTCGTCAGATTGTAGCAGTCCGCGATAGATTAGATTATCCCGCTCGTCTTTCGCCATTTCTCATTCCTCAAATTGTTGAACCAGCGCTATTGGCCGGAATGGGGGAAGATCGTTTTATTGGATATAGATTAAAAGCCGGAGATAATTGAAATGATAGGGAGCCGTTGCCATAAGTGCACTATACAACTTAAAACCGTATCAATCTATTAAAATCGATGAATTCGTAAAAAGTTGAATTCATCAAGTGTTTGGTGTTACGTGTTTTGTGTTTTGTATAACATATATGACTTTATTTGCCGATTAAAAATTCGGATTTTCAATTAACATGTTTTCGATTATTTTAATTAATGAAGTGTCCGTAATACATTCATCTCTTAATTTCGTAAACTTTATTTCCTTTAACATCAGATGATCCAGGACCCACCCAAATCCCAGTTGCTCAAAATAAATGATCGTCTCCTTTTTCATTTCTAGAAATCAACCTCCGTTGGCAATCGATACAAAAATTTCTATTCCGGTATCTGCTGTATTTTTTTGTCGGCCCCCGAGGCCACAGACTGAAATTGGACCTCAGATGTTCTGTTTATCATATAACATTTAAAACATGCTGATTTCCCTGTATTTTATATATCGTCACTTTACCCGGATAGCTTTAGCGATTATTTTTTGTTGTATTTTCCAACACTCATTAATGATGATCAAGGTTTCAGTGTTCAGAGGACAGAACACAGAAAACAGAGGACAGAGGACAAAGGGCAGACTGTTGCTGTTTTCTGTCATCTGACTTCTGTCATCTGTTATCTGACAGAGGTGCCAGCAAATACGGCTGCCGATTTTAATTTGACACCCCGGTACCCTTTACCTATTATGCGTTCATCAAATCTTACCCTAATAATCCAAATATTTTTTTAAAAGCGCTTTTAGCGGTATGAACATTTCCCAGGAAATTCCGGCACCAGACCGGCACAACGGTCAAACACCTTGCGGGCTGTTCGTCTGTGACTTTGACGGGACTTTGCTGCGCTCCGACCGCAGTTTTTCCGATGTCGATCTGAATGCATTAATACGACTCGGCGAGCTTGGCATCATCAGGGCGGTTGCCACCGGCCGTTCCATCTACTCGATCAATACCGTCTCAATTTCAGAGCTGCCGGTGGATTTCATTTTATTTTCCAGCGGTGCCGGCATTATCCGGCATCCCGGTGGCCGTATCATCCGAAAAGTCAGTCTGGGGCCCCATGAAGTCAGTCGGGCAATTAAAATCCTCCAGGCAAACAACCTTGATTTTATGGTTCATCATCCGATCCCGGACAACCATATTTTCAGCTATTTTGAATCAACACCCGACAATGCGGACTTTAAAAAACGCATTGAGTTATACAGTCAATTTGCAAAACCGCTGGAAGCAGCCATCGATGGGTTTGGCAGGGCAACCCAACTGCTGGCGATACTTCCACCAGCCGATAACCGGCCGGTTATTGCGACGCTGGAAAAAGCGCTGCCGGGTTTTAATATTATCCGAACAACATCACCGCTGGACGGACAATCCACCTGGATTGAAATTTTTCCGGCGACCGCATCCAAAAGCCTAACCGCTGCATGGCTGACTGCAGCATATGGCCTGAACGCCAACCGGACACTTTCCGTCGGCAACGACTATAATGACCTGGATTTGCTGGAATGGGCCGGCTGCAGCTTCGTTGTAGATAATGCACCGGATGACTTAAAAAGCCGATTCCCGGTAGTGGCTTCCAACAACCAAAGCGGCGTGGCCGAAGCCATTGAGCGCTGGCTTGCCACAAGTCAATTCAGGCATCAAAAATAAAACCAGATACACACTCCTTTTTTCTGTCTTCTATTCTCTGGCGTAAGGTGTCAGTTTTCAGAGGACAGAGGTCAGATGACAGAAAACCGATGGTAAAAACTGGAAGATGAAGCACTTTGTTTGTCATCTGTACTCTGTTTTCTGTTATCTGTTAACTGATCTTTGACACCTGAAACTGGATTCCCTGTGCCAGGGGCATCACGCCGGACCAGTTAACGGTGCAGGTTTGCCGCCGCATATAAGCCTTCCAGGCATCCGACCCGGATTCGCGGCCACCGCCGGTATCTTTTTCACCACCGAATGCGCCACCGATTTCCGCACCGGAGGTTCCCACATTGACACTGGCAATGCCACAGTCGCTTCCGGCCGGACTCAAGAATGTTTCCGCCTCCTGCAGGTCGGTGGTAAAAATTGAAGAAGAAAGCCCCTGAGGAACCGCGTTTTGAAAAGCAATTGCTTCCTCCACCGTCGAGTATTTAATTAAATACAAAATCGGTGCAAACGTTTCTTCCTGAACAATTGAGAAATCAGCCCTGGCTTCGCAGATGCAGGGCGTCACATAGGTGCCGGAGTCAAACACATCGCCGGACAACCCGTCTCCGCCGCAAATAATTTTACCGCCTTCGTGCTCGAGCTGCTTCAAAGCGGACTGCATATTTTCAATCGCCTGGCGGTCAATCAGCGGCCCCATGAGGATGCCGTCTTCCAGAGGGTTTCCAATTGTGATCTGTTGATAGGCCTTTTTTAGCGCCTCGGCAAAGGGTTCAAAAATATTTTCATGCACGATGACCCGGCGGGTGGAGGTGCAGCGTTGACCGGCCGTACCCACCGCCCCGAAGACAACCGCCTTTACCGCCAGCTCTAAATCGGCGTTGGGTGTTACGATAACGGCGTTATTGCCGCCTAACTCGAGGATCGTTTTACCGAAGCGAGAAGCAACCACCTGCCCCACGTGGCGCCCCATGGACACACTGCCGGTTGCCGATATCAGCGGAACCCGGTCATCCCGGATGAGGGCCTCGCCGATCTCCTGCCGGTTGCCGATCACCAAATTGCAGATACCTTCCGGAAGCCCATTTTCCCGCAGTACGCGCCATACAATGTTCATGGTCGCGATAGCCGATAGGGGCACTTTGGAGGAAGGCTTCCAGATCACGGTGTCTCCGGCTATCAGCGCCAGCATGGCATTCCACGACCATACCGCTACCGGAAAATTAAAGCTCGTAATCACGCCGATCGGCCCCAATGGGTGCCACTGTTCGTACATGCGGTGCCCCGGACGCTCGCTGTGCATAGCCAGCCCGTAAAGCATGCGCGATTGGCCGACCGCAAAATCGGCAATATCGATCATCTCCTGGACCTCGCCTTCACCTTCGACCCGAATTTTTCCCGTTTCCAGCGTCACCAGGGTCCCCAGTTCCGTCTTGTTTTGACGCAGCGCATTTCCAATCTGGCGGACGATTTCGCCCCTTTTGGGAGCGGGCACCTGCCGCCATTGCTCAAACGCATCAGCGGCCTGCTGAACAATGCTTTCATAATCCTGTCCCGAGGCGCACCTGACGGTTCCAATGGGCCGGCCATCAATGGGGGAAACTGAATCCAATTCCTCGCCGTGGCATTTCAACCAGGAACCCGCACCGGCCCCGGACAATTCACCGGTTAAACTGAATTTTTCCAATATTGATTTCATCATGGAGATCCTTTTTGACAGAAAAATATACCTCCCTTATCCTGCCAGGGAGGCATCAATTCGGATTAGCTTTGCCTTTAAATACGTCGGTTGTTTAAGCGCTTAATTACAATTAGATAAGGGGTCGGCGTTTTTTCTGCGCTAAGATCCGTCATTCCTGCGAAGGCAGGAATCCAGAAAAATTGAGGCCGGCAACCTGGATGCCCGCCCCCATCTGCACGGCGGCAGGCTCTGCGCGGGCATGACGGGAAAAACACCCCGACCCCCTCAATTAGATAAATATATCTATAAGTAAAAAATATGCATTATAAAATGCAGTTTCAAGTAAACCTGATTTCTGTTTACGGCAGATCTGCAAAAAGAAATCAGCTGCAAACTTCTTTAACAACCTCTTCAAATATAGACAAACCCAGATCGATTTCTTCTGAGCTCACGGTTAAAGCCGGGCAGAAGCGAATGCTGTTTTCACCGCATCCTAATATCAGCATGCCTTTTTCAAATGCTTTGCGAATGATCCTGGGTCGCCAATCCGTGGCGGGCTCCTTGGTCTCGCGATCCTTTACAAATTCAACCCCGATCATCAGTCCTTTACCGCGGACATCACCAATACATTCATATGTTTTTTGCAATTCGTGCAGACCGTTCATCAGTCGCTTGCCTTGAACGGTTGCATTTTTCATTAAACTTTTCTCAAGCAGTTCAATTGTCGCCATGGCAGCCTGACAGGATATCGGATTGCCGCCGAAAGTGGATGCATGCGACCCGGCTTCCCAGTCCATGATTTTTGCAGGTGCCACCATGGCCCCGAGCGGCAGCCCGGAGGCAACGCCTTTGGCGATAGCCGTAATATCCGCCTGCGCCTCGAAATGTTCCATCGCAAACATTTTGCCGGTGCGCCCCATCCCGGATTGCACTTCATCCACTACGTAAAGGATGCCGTACTGTTTGGCGATTCGATACATTTCCTTGTGAAACCCGGGAGGCGGCACAATGTAGCCACCTTCGCCCTGAATGGGTTCGACAAAAATAGCAGCAACCTCTTCCGCCGGTACCGTTGTTCGAAAAAGCGTATCTTCAATCCATTTCACACAGAACAACTCGCAATCCGGGTAGCACAGATTGTAAGCGCATCGATAGCAGTAGGCATACGGAATATGTGTAATGCCGGGCACAAGGGGATTATAATATTTTTTTTGCACCGTTTTGCTGGCGGTCAAAGACAGAGCACCCATGGTACGCCCGTGAAAAGCGCCAAAAAAGGCGATGTTGAGTTCACGCTTGGTATGCCAGCGGGCCAGCTTGAAGGCCGCCTCCACGGCCTCTGCGCCCGAGTTCCCAAAATATACCCGCTTGGTTCCTTTGCCGGGAACCAGGGAAGCCAGTTTTTCAGCCAGTTTAATCTGAGGGGTGTAGTAAAAATCCGTCCCGGACATGTGCAGTAACTGTTCGGCCTGATTCTGAATGGCCTTAACCACGTGCGGATGGCAGTGCCCGGTGGCATTGACGGCAATACCAGCCGTGAAATCGAGAAAAATATTCCCGTCCACGTCATGCACCCACAACCCCTCGGCCTGGTCGACAACCAGCGGGTAAACACGGGTGTAAGACGGTGAGACATAAGATTTATCCAGTTTAATTAATTTTTTGGCTCGCGGCCCGGGCAGCGCAGTTTTAATCGTCGGTGTCTTTGGCATGTTTCCTCCTTGGGGAAAATTTAAAACCAATCTTAAATCAGAACCCATTCGAATCCGTCTTCATATTTATGTGCTTATATTACAATAGTTTATTCTTTTTTTAGCAAAAGTGCAAGATGCACAGAACCAGATTCTCGATACTGGGTACTGGTTGCTGGCTG
>CBDUUO010000124.1:0-7939 GCA_965370395.1 uncultured bacterium | reverse complement strand
CAATCTTCAATTTTCAATTCCGGCTTGTCCGGGATAGGGATTTGGGATTTTATAATTACGCTTGCGCTGTTTTGTATTCGAAACCCTCACGCTTCAGAATATCATAATAAATCATAATCTGTTTGATATAGCGGATCGGTTCGGTACCCCGGCAAAAGCCGTATTTGGCGTGCTTATAGTATTTTCTGTATCGCAACAACGGCAAGGTTTTAGAAAGGGACTCCCATTTGTTTGGGTCAAGTCCCTTTTTTTTCGCGAGTTTGCGGGCATCATGGACATGTCCCTGTCCGATATTGTAAGCTGCCAGAGAGATCAGTAACCGGTCTTTTCCGTTGGCCGTTTCAAAATGCTCAAATAAATTTTTAAGGTGTTGCACGCCGGCATTAATGTTTTGCACCGGATCGAATAGATCGTTAACCCCCAGGCTTCTGCCGGTGGAAGGCAGAATTTGCATCAGTCCCCTTGCGTCGGCATGGCTTTTAGCCCAGGGATTCAAGTGCGACTCCTGATAGATCTGGGCGGCAATCAGTCGCCAGTCAAATCCATGTTTCTTGGCGGCGGCTTTGATAAACGGGCTGTAGCGGGAAAGTCTGGCTTTAACGCGTCGGTGAAAAGCCTTTAAATCCACATAATCAAAATCTTTCGTGTCACCATAGTATTTATCGTAGATCGAATCGAATTTGCCGCTCTTTTTGATCATTTCTAAAAACGCATTCATGTGCTCGAGCAGTTCAATAGATTTCGGATACACCGCCCAGCCCAGCTGCATGCGGTCGTTAATCGATCCCGTGCTGACAGCCCCCGGAAAGTTCCGACGATTGATTAAAATGATGTTGCTGTTGGCAATCGTAAAATCGATTTCTTCATCAGCCACTTTCTGAATGAGTTCTTCGGTTGGCAGGTCATCATGCAGCCGGATCGCCAGATCGATTCCCTGATCTCTTAACTCCATAAGTCGCTGCTGATATGCGGTTCCTTTTCTGACGTCAACGGTTTTGCCGGAAAGGTCTGCTGCTTTTTTTATGCTTGAATTTTTGCGATGCGCAATAATTTGCTGCGCCACTTCCATGTATCCGTCTGAAAACGCGACCTCAGTTTGCCATTTCGGTATAATCGGTGTACTGGCGGCGATAAACGCTGCCGATCCATTATTTAGGGCGGCAACCATGTCTTCCCAGCGATCAACAACCTTTACTTGCAGGCGAACACCCAGATATTCGGCAAAGGCTTGCGCCATTTCGTACTCAAAACCCATGGACTGATCCCGGTAAAGATAGTAACTATCAGCGGTATTGCGAGTGACGACCGTTATTTCTCCGGTCTTTTGAATTCTTTGCAGGGTCACAAATTTGTATGCAGCCATAACCGGGCTGAACAAATAATATCCTAAAACTATCCAAACCACGAGGATCGTTATCTGAAAACCGGTTTTTTCCCTTAAGATATTATTAACTGCCGATCTGACCACAATACATCACCCTTCCGTATGTAAATACTATCGACTCAAATGCAAACAATCTTAAGCGCCAATGGGTTAAAATGCGCCCAGCTGGCAGGGTTTTACTTTGATTTTGAGCTGCTCACAAACTGAACTGACCGTCATTTTAGAAATATCGAAGCGGCGGGCAATTTCCCAGGCGTTTTCACAGGAAAGTTTACCGTCAACCCGTGTATCCCGAATGGTGCTTGTCAGGTCCGGATTTTCGGTTGCTTTGGGTTTGACAATCTTTTTTTCAGGCGCATAACCAAATAATCCCAGCTGGCATTTAACCAGCATAATTTCCAACAAATCAGCCGTTTCCCCCACTTCAGCCGGTGAAACATTCAGTTCGGCGGCAATTTTAAATGCCACCGCACAGGGAAGCTCATTATTTTTTGTTTGGCGAATAATATGGTCTTTGATTTTTTCATTTAATTGGGCGTTGGATTCATGTTTTTCGGCATATTTTTGACCTTCTTCTCGCTGCATTTTTCAACTCCTAACCCGGACAAGCCGGAAAAATGGCCACCAAGGCACAAAGACACAAAGCAAAACTGTTTGTAAAAATTAAACTTTGTGTTTTGGTGTCTTGGTGGCGAAAATGTTTTTGCACAAAATGCAAAGAATTCACAACTAAGACTAATGGATAAATGATAAATGGATACGTATTTTCAACACCCGCTGCCGGCGATTCCGTTTCGAGGATCCGGGTTATACCGCTTGTCATAAATATGTTCCGTTTGCCGGATTCGCTAACAAGGGAAAATGTAATGTGTAACAGCTTAAAATTATTACAAACATGACAACAGCTATATTAGAGCGTTTGCATCAGGCCATATTGGACGTTATCGACAACCCGGAGAAGACACAACAAACTACCGCTATCGGAACGTTATTTTGACAAACGCTCTAGCAAGAACTCGGGCAGACCGGCCTGTGCGGAAACTTTTACTGCTCTATTTTACTTGAATAATCTCCGTTCGTTTGTTAGTGTAAGATATCTAAACCACTTGAGATTTGCTTGTAGATGTCGTGCAATCGGACGGTGAGAGCAAGCCGTTTTCTGTTTTGGGCGCAGTTTCCCGATTTTAATGATTATCATATGGCAGGTGGCTATCGGATCACTTTACAGATCATTTGATACGCCTTAGCTTCACAATAAAAAGACAGACAGAAACCCAGATGCAGCGGCAGCTGAAGCCTTGAAGCACTATACCATAATTTGATTTATGGAAAAATAAGCATTTTTATGAAAATTTCAAAGATTAAACGTAAAAAAACGCGCCAAATAACAGTCGGTAAAGTAAAAATTGGTGGATCGGCACCGATTGCGGTGCAATCCATGACCAACACGCCAACTCAGGATATCACTGCCACAGTTGCCCAGATTGTGCGTCTGCAGAAGGCCGGCTGTGAAATTGTACGCGTCGCTGTGCCGGACCAGGAAGCGGCTGCAGCGATATCGGCGATCAAAAAACAGATCGATATCCCGCTGATTGCCGACATTCATTTCAACTACCGGCTGGCCATTGCAGCCGCGAAAGCCGGAGCCGATGGGCTTAGATTAAATCCCGGCAATATTGGCGGGATTAAAAAGGTTAAAGCGGTAGTGGACTGTGCCAAGGACTTTAACCTCCCCATCCGCATCGGGGTCAATTCCGGCTCCCTTGAAAAAGATATCCTTAAAAAATATAATGGGGTTACCGCGGCCGGCATGGTGGAAAGCGGGCTGCGCCACGTGAAATTGCTGAAATCTTTAGACTTTCACCAGATTAAAATTTCCCTTAAAGCTTCCGATGTCCAGCGTACCCTGGAAGCCTATCGGCTCCTGTCTGCAAAAACCGACCTACCGTTGCATGTCGGCGTAACCGAGGCCGGTGCACTTTTTCCGGGAATTGTTAAATCGGCGCTGGGAATCGGGATGCTGTTAGCCGAAGGTATTGGCGACACCATCAGGGTTTCCCTGACCCGCGATCCGGTTGAAGAGGTGCGGGTCGGATTCGAAATCCTGAAAGCGCTCGATATTCGCCGTCGCGGTCCGGAAATTATCGCCTGTCCCACCTGCGGGCGCTGCAACATTGAGCTTTTTGACATTGTTGAGCGGGTTGAAAAAGCACTGATGACCACGGCCGAGCCGCTTAAGATCGCCATAATGGGATGTGTGGTCAACGGACCGGGAGAAGCCCGGGAGGTGGACATCGGCATTGCCGGTGGGGACGGCAATGGGGTGCTGTTCAGAAAGGGGAAAGTGGTCAAAAAATTTGCGCAGGAAAAACTGGTGGAGGTTCTATTGCATGAAGTGCGTGAATATGTAAAAGATCTCAATACCGAAAACCGGGACACTTGATATTGGATTTGATTTCAGCGAAAGGCAAGACATGACAAAGCAAGTGCAGACAGCGATCTCACCGACACGTAATGAGGATTATCCGGGATGGTACCAACAGGTCATTAAAGCCTCGGACCTGGCCGAGCGGTCATCGGTCAGGGGCTGTATGGTCATTAAACCCTGGGGCTATGCCCTGTGGGAAAATATTATGCACGCCATGGATAATCTGTTCAAAGCCACCGGGGTTAAAAACGCCTATTTCCCCCTTTTTATTCCTTTAAGTTTTTTTGAAAAAGAGGCTGAACACGTTGAGGGCTTTGCCAAAGAATGTGCGGTGGTGACCCATCACCGGCTGGAAAAGGGCAAAAGCGGCGGCCTTGAGCCCGCCGGGCCGTTGGCCGAGCCCCTGGTGGTGCGTCCGACCTCTGAGACCATTATCGGAGATTCATTTTCCAGATGGGTGAGCAGCTATCGTGATTTGCCGATATTGATCAACCAGTGGGCCAATGTGGTGCGCTGGGAAATGCGGACCCGCATGTTTTTAAGAACCAGCGAATTTTTGTGGCAGGAAGGACACACGGTGCACGCAACTGCCGAAGAGGCCCTTGAGCGTACCCGCATGATGCTGGATGTCTATACCACCTGTGTTGAGGATTATCTGGCGATGCCGGTTTTCCAGGGGCGCAAGTCATCCGCTGAACGCTTTCCGGGGGCGGTGGATACACTCAGCATTGAAGCCATGATGCAGGATCGAAAAGCATTGCAGTCCGGGACTTCGCATTTTCTGGGTCAAAATTTTGCCCGGGCTTCTGAGATTAAATTTCAATCAGCCGCTGAAACCGAAGAATATGCCTGGACCACTTCATGGGGTTCATCCACCCGAATGATCGGCGGGATCATCATGACCCACGGTGATGATGATGGTATTATTTTACCGCCCAAAGTTGCATCCGCCCATGTTGTGCTTTTGCCCATCTTTCGGAAATCTGAGGATCGGGAATCGGTGATGGATTTTACTGAAAAGCTGGCCCGGGAATTAAAAGCAAAAACTTACCACCATCGAAAGGTGGTTGTCGAAATTGACGACCGTGAAATTGGCGGTGCCCGCGGCTGGGATTGGGTTAAAAAAGGGATCCCTTTACGAGTGGAGATCGGCCCTAGAGACATCGCTCAGAATTCGCTTTTTGTCGGCCGCCGGGATCAAGCACCGAATGAAAAGAAAGCCATCGAGCGAGATCAATTTGCGGCCGAAATAACCGATATCCTGGATGAAATCCAGGAGAACCTGTTCCAGCGGGCCCTGGCATATCGCAAGGAACACACCGTTGCCATTGAAGATAAAAAAACATTTTACGAATATTTTACCCCTCAAAATGAGGAAAAACCTGAAATTCATGGCGGCTTTGCCGTCTCCGGCTGGTGCGGCTCAAATGAATGCGAATCTAAGATAAAAGAAGATCTCGCCGTAACCATTCGCTGTATTCCATTTGAAAGCGAGAACGTTAAAGGTCGCTGCATTTACTGCGGCAAGGACAGCGATAGTCAGGTGATATACGCAAAAGCTTACTAGAAGCTATCTTAAAAATAGCGGTTTAACTTCGGATACAGAGAAAAAAAGTTCCAAATTAGATCATTTTTAATTTCAGCTCATTTTTACCAATAACCAATAACAAATAACGAACGACGTGCATTGATCCGGATTAACGATATAGTTGATAAGGTCAGCGATTACGTTCCAGATGCCGACCTGGACATCATCGAGCGTGCTTATATTTATTCGGCCCGGGTTCACGAAGGCCAGGTGCGGCTTTCCGGAGAACCTTACTTGTCCCATCCCCTTGAAGTAGCCGGCATCCTCGCGGATATGAAACTGGATCCGGAAAGCGTGGTCGCCGGTATTTTGCATGACGTCATCGAAGACACTTCCGCCACTCCCGAAGAAATCAAGAATCTGTTTGGTCCGGAAGTATTGCATATTGTATCCGGAGTTTCCAAGCTCAGCAGCCTGTCCTTTGGCAGTTCCCAGGCCCGCCAGGCCGAAAGCATTCGCAAGATGTTTTTGGCCATGGCTGACGATATTCGGGTTATTCTCATTAAACTGGCTGATCGGCTGCACAATATGCGCACCCTGCAATTTCACAGTGCCGACAAAAGAAAGGAAATAGCCCAGGAAACGATTGATATTTATGCGCCCATCGCCGCCCGTCTGGGGATTTATTGGATTAAAAATGAGCTCGAAGACTCATCCTTCAAATTCATCCAGCCGGAGGAATATGCTCGCATAGAAAGCCTTCTCAGCAATTCTAAGACCGACCGTGAAAAATACATTGAACGTGTAAAAAGCCACATCAATAAAGCAATGAATGCAGCCAATTTGCAGTGCGAGGTGCTGGGCCGCAATAAAAATTTTTACAGCATCCATAATAAAATGATTTCCCAGAACCTTCCTTTTGAGGAAATTTATGACATCATTGCGTTCAGAATTATTCTGAAAACCATGCCCCAGTGTTACGAGGCGCTGGGCCTCATCCATTCATTGTGGAAACCGATCGATCATAAATTTAAAGATTATATCGGGCGTCCCAAAACCAATATGTACCGGTCGCTTCACACAACCGTAATTGGGCCGGTTGGGGAGCGCATTGAAATTCAGATCCGCACCTGGGAAATGGACGGCGTGGCCTCATCCGGTATTGCCGCTCACTGGGGCTACAAAGAAGGCAAGCGCCTTGATGAAAATGTGAGCCGCAAATTTGCATGGATACAGGATCTCGTTGAAAACCAGGAAAATTTTCTGGATCCCGGCGAATTTTTAGAGAATGTACGCATCGATCTTTTCCCCGAGGAAGTCTATGTTTTCAGCCCTCGCGGCGAGGTGAAAACATTGGCGCGCGGTGCTACACCGGTTGATTTTGCTTATCTGATCCACACCGAGGTGGGCAACCAATGTACCGGCGCAAAGGTCAACGGGCGAATGGTACCGCTGCCTTACGAGCTGAAAACCGGTGACATTGTTGAAATCGTTACGTCCAAGAATCACCACCCGAGCAAGGATTGGCTCAACTTTGTCAAAACGGTTAAGGCCCGTTCAAAAATCAGGCACTGGATCAAAGTCCAGGAAAAAGAACGCAGCCTCACTTTGGGCAGGGAAATGTGTGAAAAGGCTTTCCGTAAGGAGCGCCTGAATTTTAATACCCTGGCCAAATCCGAAAAGATGATGCAGATTGTCGAGCAATTTGGTTTCAAGGCCGTTGATGACCTGATTGCCAATGTGGGTTATGGCAAGATTACACCGCTGCAGGTGCTGCGCAAGTTCGCTCCTAAAATTGATGAAGAGGAAGTTGACGAATCGATTTTTAACAAATTGATGGGGCGGGTGCGAAAGAAAAAGCCCAAAACCGGGGTGCTGGTAAAAGGAGTGGATGACATCCTGATCAAGTTCGGCAAATGCTGCCAGCCCGTACCCGGAGACCCTATTGTGGGTTACATCACACGGGGGTTTGGCGTAACCGTTCACCGCACCAATTGTGTGAACGCTCTGAGGATGAATCCAGAACGGCAAATCGAGGTGTCGTGGAGTCAGCAGGTCACCGAAACGTATCCGGTAAATATCAGAATCATTTCGCAGGATCGGATGGGGTTGCTGGCCGATTTGGTTGGCAATATCAGCAAGTTGGGCGCCAATATTCTGAACGCAAAAACCGACACACGGGAAAACAAAGTGGTTGACAGCTTTTTTACGATTGGGGTGGAGGACACCACCCATTTAGAGAAAATTTTGGCTGCCGTCAAAAAGGTTAAACACGTGCAGGAGGTAAAGCGGGTTGGTTAGGGTGCCTTGACAACATTGCCGGATTTAATGCAACTGGTGCAGACCATCATTTTTTTAACTCGGCCGTTGGATACGGTGCGTACGCGTTGCAAATTTGGGTTAAATCGACGTTTGGTCACATTATGTGCATGGCTGACATTACTTCCCACCATTGGTTTTTTACCGCATATTTCACATACTTTTGACATCCCAAGTTCTCCTTATTCTTCAAGTCGTTATTTTCGAATTGAAGTTTGGGTAAGTACACCAAATCAAAGCGCCTGTAAAGCTTTTTTTATAGCGGTTGTCATGTTTGTAA
>CBDUUO010000123.1:0-7945 GCA_965370395.1 uncultured bacterium | reverse complement strand
TCACTTTAGATCACTTACAAGTAGCTGTTAATGGGATAACAGAAGAAGCCCAACAATATATCCAGAAAAGGAGGTAGACGATCGTATGGAAGAAAAAGCATTGGAGTTTTTTATCGCCTGTGTTACAACGGCTGGGTTCGGGATTGCCATTGCGGCATTTGGTTGCGGTATTGCCCAGGGGATTGGATTACGGTCGGCGGTTGAAGGTATCGCCAGAAATCCGGAGTCTTCGGGTAAAGTAACCGTTACCATGATCATTGGTCTGGCGCTGATCGAATCACTCTGTATTTACGCGCTGGTGGTTGCACTGATCCTTCTCTTTGCCCATCCGCAGGCTGCATCTATTGCCGCATTGTTTGCCCACGGCGGCTAATCGATTCCTTTTTAATCTCCTTATATCGTAAAAAACGGGGCGAACCGGGTTTTCGGTTCAGCCCCGTTTTTTGTTATCCAGCCCTTTTGCAGCCAATACCGGCCGGTCCGGGCGACCGGTCCCTTTAAGATGCTTGAATTGCTACTAAGATTTCACCTCCTACTTTCAATTATTACAAAATTATTATATACTTGAAATCAGAGCGAAATATCGATGATATGAAAACGGTCAATGGTCTATGGACATGGGCGCGTCGGCATCTGATAATAGGAGAGACACGATGGATGAACAGCAAATATTAAAAAAGCTTGATCGCATCAAAGATATTCCAACCCTTCCCACCATAGTCTTTGAATTAAATAAACATTTGCGGGATCCGGACACCTCAATTAAAATCGTCTGTGATACCATCGAAAAGGATCAGGCCATTGCGCTGAAAATATTAAAGCTGGTCAATTCAGCTTTTTATGGGTTTAGATCCAAAATTAGCGACCTCCGCAATGCGGTTGTCCTGCTGGGCTACAATGCGGTTCGCAATGCCATTGTTTCGCTTTCGGTGATTAATGCTTTTCCCAAGCGCGTTGCCCTGATGGACTTTGATATTTCCCAATTTTGGAAGCACTCCCTGGCGGTGGCGGTAACCAGTAAAAACATCGCCCAGCTTTCCAAAAAAGAATCTCCCGATAATTGTTTTGTCGGCGGTCTGCTGCATGATACCGGCAAAGTCATCCTGGCGCAATATTTGCCGGACCTTTTTGAATCCGTTTGGTCAACGCTGCAGAATGAGCATTTAACCTTCTACGAAGCGGAGCAAAGAGAGCTGCCCATTGATCATACCAAAATCGGCGCCCATCTGGCTGCAAAATGGCAACTGCCCCGGGGGCTGGTGGATGCGATTCGCTGGCATCACGATTTTCAGCCCGAAAGCAAGAGTGCCAACTTTGTCCAGAACATTTATCTGGCCAATATCATCGTCAACAGTTACGACATTGATCCGGAACTTCGGCTGGATCTGTCAAAGATGCATCCGGAAGTCGTAAAATTTATGATGGATATGATGGAAGACGTTGGTGATTGGTATTCCGGCCTGACCGCTGAAATCGATTCCGCCTACGAATTTTTCCTGGAAACCGAAGTTTAGGCCAGAGACCAGAAGCAAGAAGCCAGTAGCCAGGGGCCTGACACCTGAAACCCGACACCTGACACCTTAAATAAAACCGTGTTTTGCAAATTACATAAGAGACACCACACTCGTTTCTTACAGAACTTCTTTTAAAAACTGACCGGTATAGGAATTATTGATTTTGGCAACTTCTTCAGGTGTACCGCATCCCACAATATATCCGCCCTCATCCCCGCCTTCCGGACCCAGATCAATAATGTAATCAGCGGTCTTAATGATATCCATGTTATGCTCGATAACGAGCACCGTATTGCCCTGGTCCACCAGTTTATTGAGCACTCTGAGCAGTTTTTTAATATCATCGGCGTGCAATCCTGTGGTGGGTTCGTCCAAAATGTAAACGGTATTGCCGGTGGCCCTTTTACTGAGTTCTCTGGAGAGCTTCACGCGTTGTGCTTCACCGCCCGATAGGGTGGGGGCCGGCTGGCCGATCTGGATATAGCCCAGGCCGACTTCGACCAGCGTTTGCAGGATGGTCCTTATTTTGCCGATTCTTCCAAAAAATTCCAGTGCCTGATTGACGGTCATGTCAAGCACTTCGGCGATCGTTTTCCCCTTGTAGCGGGCCTCAAGTGTCTCCCGGTTATAGCGTCGGCCCTGACAGACATCACAGGTTACATACACATCGGGCAAAAAATGCATTTCTATTTTAATGATGCCGTCACCCTGGCACGCTTCACATCGGCCGCCTTTGACATTGAAGCTAAAGCGACCGGGCTTGTATCCCCGTATCCGGGCTTCCGGCGTGCGTGAATAAAGCTCGCGGATATGCGTAAAAGCCCCCGTATACGTACCCGGATTTGAACGGGGTGTCCTTCCGATCGGACTCTGATCGATGTGGATGACCTTATCGATGTTTTCCACACCCAGAAGCCGCCGGTGGGCTCCGGCCGGCAATCGGGCATGAAAAAGCTTTTGCATCAGCGCCTTGTACAGCGTTTCCAGCACAAGGGTTGATTTGCCCGAGCCGGAAACGCCGGTGATACAGATGAAGCAACCCAGCGGGAATTTTACATCGATCTTCTTTAAATTGTTGGCCGTTGCCTCCTCAATCATCAGGTACGAGCTGTTATTCAGGCGCCTCGTTGCAGGGACCGCTATTCGTTTGCGACCGGATAAATACTGACCGGTCAGCGAGGTTTCATGGGTGATCAATTCAGAAGGCGGACCGGCAAAGATAATCTCACCACCATTGATCCCGGCTCCCGGACCGATGTCGATCACATAATCGGCAGCTCGAATGGTTTCTTCATCATGCTCAACCACCAGCACCGTATTTCCGAGATCGCGCATTTGCAACAAGGTTTCCAGCAGACGTTGGTTGTCTCGCCGGTGCAGCCCGATGCTGGGTTCATCCAATACATAAAGCACACCGGTTAATTTTGATCCGATCTGAGTGGCCAGTCGAATGCGCTGACTTTCGCCACCTGAGAGCGAATGTGCGGAGCGGTCCAGCGTCAGATAGGAAAGCCCGACATTTTCAAGAAAACCCAGCCTCTCAACGATCTCTTTTAGAATGCGCCGGGCGATGATTTCTTTTTTGCCTTCCAGTCTCAAATCCAGAAAAAAGATACGCAGCTTTGATATGGATAAAGCGGTTAATTGCGAAATGGTAAGACCGCCCGCTTTGATGGATCGACTCGCGCGATTTAGTTTTTCACCGTTGCATTCAGGGCAAGGTTGGAAATTCATATAACGCCCGATTTCTTCTCGCGACCCGCTCGAATCGGTTTCCCGATACCGGCGTTCCAGGTTCGGAATAAGGCCTTCAAATGGTTTTTGATAGCTGATGCGGCGATGATCACGTTCAAAATAAAACGTAATCAGATTATCACCCGAGCCGTAAAGCAGAACCTGTTTGAATTCTTCGGGTAAATTTTTGTAGGGCGTGTAAATATCAACGCCGTATTGCCGTGTGAGGGCATCTAAAAACTCCACAAAATGAACGCTGTTGCGATTGGCCCAGGGCGCAACCGCACCTTCGCGCAATGTCAATTCCTCATTGGGAACAATTAGCACCGGATCAAATTCAGTCGTCGATCCCAGTCCGTCACAATGCGGGCAGGCTCCCTGGGGTGAATTAAATGAAAAGCTTGCGGGGCTAAATTCGGGATAACTGATTCCGCATTTGCTGCAAGCGGCCTTTTCATTAAACAGGGTGGTGCCGTGCCCCTGGGCATCAATGCAAACCAGTCCATTGGATTGCGCCATGGCCAGTTCCAGTGAGTCTGCCAGGCGATTTTTTACCTTATCTTTGATGATGAGACGATCCACAACGACGTCCACGGAATGCTTTTTGTTTTTGTCCAGCTTGGCGACATCTTCGATATCGGCCATCTTCCCATCGACCCGGACCCGGGCAAAACCGTCCTTTTTAAGTCGGTTTAGCAGATTTTCATGGGTTCCTTTTTGATCTGAAATCAGAGGAGACAAAATGATGACCGGGGTGTTATCCTCCAAAGACATGACGTGGTCGACAATCTGATCCAAGGTCTGGGAACGAATCTCCCGGCCGCATTGATAACAATGAGGCGTGCCGCTTCGTGCATACAGCAGACGCAAGTAATCATATACCTCGGTTACCGTCCCGACGGTTGAGCGGGGGTTGTGTCCGGCGGTGCTTTGCTCAATGGCTATGGCGGGCGATAGGCCTTCAATCAGATCAACGTCGGGTTTTTCCATGCGTTCTAAAAATTGGCGGGCATAGGTGGAAAGCGATTCAACATACCGGCGCTGACCTTCAGCATAAAGGGTATCAAAAGCAAGCGTTGATTTCCCGGAACCGGACAGGCCGGTGATAACCACCAGTTTGTCACGCGGCAACTCAACATCGAAATTTTTTAAATTATGCTGTCGGGCTCCCCGGATAATAATTTTTTCAGCTACCATCGGGTTTTCTTTCCTGGGTGAATGACCCTGTCGCTATGAATAACATGAAATCATCTCAAAAATGTCTTTTGGCCCAATATCTTTGTTGGTGCCTCGTTTCAAATCCTCGACATACAACAGTATGCCTCCGGTATGAAACTCGGCCCCGCCGCGATCTTGAACCAAAATCCTATTTTTGAGATGTGTTCATGGAAAAATAATTTTTCTAGCTGCATACGGTCATGAATTTATCATTCTGAGTTTAGCGGTCATAATAAAAAAATTCAAACAAATTTCTTTGGTGGCTGTGAATTCCTGATATTCAGCCGTTTACGGGATTTATGGTTAAAGTTGTTGATATTTTTTTAAAAATCAAGGAGAATTTAAGATAATACGCGATTTTGCAAGAATACTTTTTTGTTAATAACTTCTATCAGGGTGTGGATATACTTAAAATACTTAAAAATACCTTTCATTTGGAAAAGGTCGTATTTAAAGATACTTGTCGATAGTTACATATTTAGTTAAATGAAAACAGATAGTTATGGATTGTTCAAAACCCTTCTACAATGCGATCTAAAACAGCTTTTATCCGGTTTGACTGAATCTGTCTCATGCCTTAAACAAGCTGCTGTTTTTTCAATTATAAGATAATCATAATTAAACCTTCCAAACCGTTTAGCTTCGTAGTTTTTTTCATAAAATATCATCTAAAATAGTGTCATTACTGAACTTGTATTAAAAAGAGTTGTGCAAGAGCCGATGGAAGCCGTCTGGAAAAAAGTTAAATCTGCCGTTAAGAATCGGATCCCCACCCACAGTTTTGAAATGTGGATTGAACCGTTGGAATTGGAAAAGGGCGAAAATGATACCTGGATCCTGGCCTGTCCGAATTTCTTTTCCAAAAAGCGGGTAAGCGATCTCTATGGAAAGCTGATTTCCGCAGAACTGAGCAACGCAACCGGCAGTTTATGCAACCTGACTTTTGCGGTTGGCGGTAAAAGAAAACCGGGACCGCGGGTAGAACAAATGCCCAATCATCAATTGCCGCTTCCAAACGATTCAATCCGCCCGCACAGTGGACGATTTTTAAGAAGGGATTTCACCTTCGATCAATTCGTGGTGGGCGCCAGCAATGATTTTGCCTATTCGGCTTCTCTTTCGCTGGCTTCACGCAAAGAGCACCAACAAAATGCCTTATTCCTGCTTTCCAAAACCGGTATGGGCAAAAGCCACCTTTCCCAGGCGATCGGGCATCATGTTTTATCCGAAGATCCCGACGAGCGGGTCTATTATATTACCGCGGAAGACTTCAGCAATGAAATGGTGCAGGCATTCCGCCAGGATTCGATCAGTAAATTTAAAGGAAAATACCGAAATAAATGTGATGTCCTGCTCCTTGAAGATGTTCATTACCTTACTGGCAAGGAAAGAACCCAGGTGGAGCTGGCATTAACATTGGATTCGCTTTTTGAAGCCGGCAAACGAATTATTTTTTCCAGTTGTTATCTGCCCGGAGATATTCCCAAATTAAATGATAAATTAAGATCCCGTTTATCCGGCAGCCTGATTTCCAACATTGATCCGCCCAATTTCAGGACCCGGGTTCGCATATTGAGAAAAAAAGCACTGATCAACCACTACGAAATGCCTGATGACGTCATCAATTATCTGGCAGGCGAGCTGACAGAGGACATCCGGCAGTTATCAAGCGGTCTCAATGGTGTTGCTGCCAAATCGTCCCTATTGGGCGCTCCGATTGATCTGAATCTAACAGAAAGTGTTGTTAAAAACATGGTTCGCCAGCGCAAAAAAATCACCGTAGAGGTGATCAAAAAGCTGGTTTGCAAATATTATAATTGTTCACTTAAAGACATTGTTTCGCGCTCACGAAAACGACGCCTTGTGCGACCCAGGCAAATGGCGATTTTTCTATCTCGCAGCTATACAGATGCACCACTCCAGAGTATCGGCAAGGCCTTTAACCGATACCATGCCACAGCCCTTCATTCCATTCATAGCATTGAGCGGGGATTAAAAGAAAACGGTTCGATTCAGAAACAGGTCGAATTTTTTCATCAGAAGTTGGAATCCGGAAAATTTTAAAACCCACCCCTAAAGTGCCTAAAATGCCTAAAATGAGCTAAAGTGCCTAAAGCCCGCCCTCGCGCTATAAAATACTATCATGTGATTACTTCAGTTAACGGTGCAGGATTTCGAGTAACCCATTAAATCTGTAATCAAGGTCTGGGCCAGGGTTACGGTGTCGCTTCGCTCCGTCTTTTATAGAAATGATCGTTCGACCCAGAGGCTCTCGACGGGCAGGATTCCTTAACTTTAGTCACTTCCAACTTTAGTTCACTTTAGTCACTTATTTTTAAGTTAGGTTTTATTCTTTTAGCTCCAATAATGACATCATTTCTTGATGAATTCTGCCGTTGGTGACCAGGATTTCTTTTTGATTTATTGAAAAAGGCTGGTTTGAAAAATTGGTAATCACCGCACCGGCCTCTGCGGCAATGATCGCGCCGGCCGCCTTATCCCAGGGTTTCAGGTTCTGCTCCCAGAATCCGTCGAATCTCCCGCAGGCCACATAACAAATGTCAAGGGCGGCCGAACCGAGCCGGCGAACGCCTTGAGAGGCCAGCTGGCAAACGGTAAAGCGCTTCATTGCCGGTTCGACGATTTCGCTAAAGTCATAGGGGAAACCGGTTACCAGCAGGCTGTTGTAAACAGATGCGGTTGAAGACACCTTGATGGACTTGCCGTTTAACTCTGCGCCTTTACCGGCAATTGCCGAGTAAAGCTCACCATCCATGGGGTTGAGTACCAATCCGATCACAATTTCATCGCGTACGGCCAAGGCGATCGCAATTGTAAAAATCGGCAACTGATGGGCATAATTTGTCGTGCCGTCAAGAGGATCGATTAGCCATTGATATTCTGCGGTTCCTTTGTTGGCGCCGCTTTCTTCAGCTAAAAGGGCATGATCGGGAAACGCTTTACGAATCGTTTTGATAATCTGTTTTTCGGATTCGGTATCTGCTTCGGTCACCAGGTCAAAGGCGCCTTTTTGATCGATTTGAGAAATATGGCCAAAATGATCTCGCAGCACCCGGGCACCGCTGTAAATTGCTTCGATGCCAACTCTTTTTGCATGTTCAAAATCCATAAGGGTTAACCTTTCGAAAAAAGTACGGGTAAGTGGCTAGTGTTGTGTCCCGCAAGTAATTTACAAAACACGGATTGATTTTAGCAATCTTCTTTTTCAACAATACAGGTGTCAGGTTTCAGTGTTCAGGTGTCAGCCCCGCCGCTGGCCTGAAAAGTTTATCCGCCTCGGTGTGGGCGGCCAGTCTAATTTTAAAAGAAACTTTGTCCTTGGCTAGTTTCATATGACGGGTTAACTAAAAAATGAACATCGAACATCGAACATTGAACGTCCAACATCGAATAATGTATTCTGTCGATTTAAAAAAAGACTGAGCAACACGCGGCGCAAGCGCCTGCGCTGCACGAGC
>CBDUUO010000122.1:0-8022 GCA_965370395.1 uncultured bacterium | reverse complement strand
AACCGATGATTTCTTCTGTGGTGAAACTTCCTGCAGCCAGGCTGCAAATTTTAGTTCGAGAAAAACCGAAGTTTTTTCCGTAAGCATCAGAAATCATATAAAATACTTAAAAAATAAAATGAAAACAGCCGCTGAAAGTCCGATCCCATTGCAAGATTCTCAACAGATGCTGTCAACTCTGATAAATACGATTCCCAATCCGGCTTTTTTCAGGAACGCAGATGGCGTATTTGTTGATTGCAACAAAGCCTTTGCCGATACGATAATGGGAACGGCCTGCGAAAATATCGTGGGCCAATCGGTTGATGACCTGCCGGGAATCATTCCTCTTGCCCTCAGCGATATCTGCACGGAAAACGACAAGAACCTGCTAAGTAACCCCGGGTTACAGACATACGAAACAGCCATCACATGTGCGGATGGTGTCAAACGTGATTTTTTGCTGAGCCGCTCAACATTTAGCGGTCATGATGGGACCATTGGCGGCATTATCAGTGTCCTGCTGGATTTAACCGATAAAAATCGTGCTGAAAAGCTGTTGCAGGATCGTACGGCGGAACTGTTGAAGTCCAATGAGGAATTGAAACGCCAAGTAAAAAAACGCAAAAAGGCCAAGCGAACGGTTAAGGAAGCGCACCGCGAAATTGAGCATCTGATTTCATCTTTGCCGACGATTTTGATCGGGTTAACCCGGGAAAATAAAATCATTCATTGGAACAGCGTGGCCGAGAAGGTGCTCGAAACACCGGCGGCCGACGTGATGGGGTTAACCTTGCACCAGTGCGGTCTTGAATGGGATTGGGCCAAGATCTCAGACGGAATCGCCAAAAGCCAGACCGAGGGTTGCAATGTGCGGGTGGACAACATCCATTACCGCAATGCGGATGGTGAAGAAAGGTACTTAGGACTGACCCTCACCCCCTTAAACGGAAAAGACAACCGTATTCTGGGGTTAACCATCATAGGCGCCGATATCACGGATCGCGTTAAATTCGAAGCGCAGCTGCATCAGTCCCAGAAGATGGAAGCCATCGGACAGCTGGCCGCCGGTATTGCTCACGAAATCAATACACCGACGCAATTTGTCGGTGACAACACCCGGTTTTTGCAGGATGCATTCAGTGATTTAATCGAAGCCTGCAACCTGCATAAAGAATCGATGGAAGCCGCTAAATCCGGGACTTTAAACGAGAAACTCATTCAAGATGTCGCAAAACGCTTTGAAGAACTGGACATTGCCTATCTTGAAGAAGAAGTTCCTCAGGCCATCCAGCAGACCCTCAAAGGGGTCGATCGGATCACCCAGATTGTGCAGGCCATGAAAATATTTGCCCATCCGGGTGGTATCGAAAAAGAACCCATTGATATTAACAAAGAAATTGAAAAAACGATCACCATAACCCGTAATGAATGGAAATATGTGGCCGAGCTGATAACCGAGTTTGATGCCACGCTGCCCTCAGTGCCCTGCCACCGGGCTGAATTTAGCCAGGTGATTTTAAATTTGATCGTTAATGCCGCGCACGCCATCGCCGACGCAAACGGTGATCATTCATCCGAAAGGGGCATGATTAAGATCAGCAGCGGTCGTGCAGGAAATTGGGCTGAAATACGGATCAGCGATAGCGGCCACGGAATTCCGGAGGAGATCCGGCATCGAATATTCGACCTCTTCTTTACGACCAAGGAGCCGGGTCGTGGAACCGGGCAGGGGTTGGCCATTGCGCATTCCGTGATCGTTGATAAACATAGCGGGACGATTGACATTGAAACCGGGGAAAATCGGGGCACCACCTTTGTTATCCGGCTGCCGATTGATGTCGATCGATCAGAAGATGAATGATCAAACCAAAAGACACATATTATTTGTCGATGATGAGCCCATGGTGTTAAAGGGCCTCGAGCGCACCCTGAGAAAAATGCGTGCTGAATGGGAGATGACGTTTGCTTCCAGCAGTAAAGAGGCGCTGGATATCCTGGGTTCCGCGTCATTTGATGTCATCGTTTCTGATTTGAGGATGCCGGAGATGGATGGGGCGCAGTTAATGGCTGAAGTCAAAAGTAAACATCCCCAGGTGGTGCGAATCATTCTATCCGGACAGGTGGAACAGGAGACGACCTTTAAGTCCGTTCAGCTGGCCCATCAATGTCTTGCAAAACCCTGTGATGCCGACATATTAAAGCACACATTAAATAAGCTGTTTGCCCTGCGGAATCTGCTGGAAGATGAATCGATCAAGCGCATCGTTTCGCAAATCGAGACGCTTCCCAGCTTACCGGCAGTCTATACCGAAGTTATCAACGAGCTCGAATCGCCGGATCCGTCGGTACAAAAAGTCGGCAAAATTATATCCAGCGACCTGGCGATGACGGCCAAAATTCTACAGGTGGTGAATTCTGCGTTTTTCGGGCTCGTACGGAAAATCAGCAATCCCAAAGAAGCAGTCATGCTGCTGGGAACCGAAACCATCAAGGCCCTGGTTCTTTCGGTAAAAATTTTTTCTGAATTTAATCAGAAAAAATTTGCCTGGTTTAATTTTGACGAACTTTTTAATCACAGTATGTCGGTCAGTATGTTCGCTCAAACCATTTCCAGGGAAGAACATCTGGATCAGAGCCTGGTGAATCACTCCCTGATGGCCGGCATGTTTCACGATTTGGGAAAGCTTATCCTGGTCACCAGCTTTCAGCAACCCTATCGCCAGGTGTTAACTGAATCCAGGGAGACCAAGCAAAACCTGTGGGACCTGGAAAATGAAAGGTTTGGAACCAGCCACGCCGAAATCGGCGCTTATTTGATGGGACTGTGGGGGCTGGAATATCCGGTTATTGAAGCCATTGCTTTTCATCACTGCCCCGGAAAAAGTCTGTCAAATTCAACGGGGCTTCTAACAGCCGTGCATTTTGGCGATGCCTTTGACCGTTTAAAAGACGGCGGCGGTCATCAGAATGGTGGAAACAGATGGAGCCAATTGGACCGGGGATATCTGGACAACCTTGGGGTAGCCGATCGAATAAATGATTGGCAGACGGTTTGTAAAGAACTGACAGAGAGGAGCGTGTAATGAAAGATAAGGTTTTGCTGGTAGACGATGATGCCATGGTTTTGGCCGGGATTAAGCGGCAATTACGGAATCAATTCAGCATTGATACGGCGCTCAGTGGTGAGGATGCCTTGAAACAGGTGCGGGAGAATGGACCCTATGCGGTGATTGTATCTGATTTTATGATGCCGGGGATGAATGGAATTGAATTTCTGTGCCGTGTCAAAAAGACCAATCCGGATACGGTCCGGATGATGCTCACAGGCACCGCTGATATGCCGACGGCGATCAGAGCGGTAAACGAGGGCAGCATTTTCCAGTTTCATCCCAAACCGTGTCCGACAGATACGTTGTGCCAGGCCATTCAAAGCGCTATCGGTGAGTACCGCAAAGTCATCTCCGATCAAAGGCAATTGAAGAATTTTAAATCTTCACTCGCCCAGGCCAGCGAGGTTCAGCAAAAACTGATGCCGAAATCCGATCCCCAGGTCGATGGGTTCGACATCGCCGGCAGAAGCATCTGGTGCGATGAAACCGGGGGCGATTACTATGACTTTTTATATCCCGCCGCAAACGGCAAAAAAAGAATCGCAATTGTGGTCGGTGATGTAACCGACCACGGCATTTCATCCGCACTGCTAATGGCCACGGCGCGTGCGTTTCTCAGAGAAAGGGTTCATACCCCCCCCAGTGAGTGTGCTGCTATCATTTCCGATGTAAACAAGCGGCTCGTGCAGGATATCGAAGAGCTTAATCTGTTCATGACGATGTTTTACGGTGAAATTGACATCAAAGAAAAAATGATCCGCTGGGTGAAGGCCGGACATGAGCCGGCGATTCTCTATACCCCGGGGACTGATTCACACGAAATGCTTGCCGGTGAGGGCTTACCGCTGGGTGTAATGGAAGATGCTGAATATAAAGAATACCAAAAACAGATCAACCCCGGGCAAATCATTTTGATCGGAACAGACGGCATCAAGGAAGCAGTTAACGCCAACCGAGAAATGTTCGGCAACAAGCGGCTGCTGAATGTCATCCGGGATTATGCGGATAAATCCGCCCGAGAAATCCTGGACAAGGCATTTGAATCTTTGAATAATTTCCGTCACCCCCTTGAAGCGGATGACGACGAGACCCTGGTGGTCATTAAAGTCCTTTAAAATTGGCGACATATTTTTTCTTCAGGTTTCGTTTTATAGCCCTGCGCTATTTCAATCTTTAAGTTCCATCATTAAACGGGCGCCAATTTTAATATAAAAAAATCCTATTTATTCTCGGTTGTTTCTCCGACGGTGTCTTCAACCATAAAAGGTGAGCAGCGCATCCCGATGCTCATTTTTTTAATCCAGACCCTCACCATGGTGACGGTTTCCCCATCCACGTTGACAATGCTCGGCAGTTCCTCCACGTAAGCAATATCGCCTTTATAAAACTCGTAAAAAAAGTTATGGGTACTGTAGGGATCGGCGACCAATATGATCTTTTCCCGGTCGTAGGGATGCCGTTGCGGTGATCCGGAAAAAGCAACATGGGTCGATCGCAAGGCTTTTCGATCTTTGGGACGCCGGTAGGTTTGGATTTCAAATTTTACGGCTTCCTGGGGTTGTTTGGTGATCGGCATGGATGGATCTCCTTCTACCTGGAATAATGGAATGTTGGGATGCAAGACGATCGATATCGCGATCGGGCATCAGTCCGCCCGAGGCGGATTGAAACCGCTTCTGACCGGGTTGGGATAAATTACGACTCGATCCCCCGGATGAATCGGTTTTTTCCCGTCCAGTCGGTTCCAGATCAGCAAGGCCGGCAGCGGTACATTGAAGCTCTCGGCAATGGTCGTCAGGTTATCGCCTTCTTTGACCACATAGACCCGTCCCTGGTTTTCAGCCGTCCACTGTTGAACCCGCTCTTTGAATCGGGCATAAAACCCGTCGGCTGCGCCTTTGGGAATTAACAGCGAATGCACCCCGGCTGCGAGGAAGTGGCCCCGGATTTCCGGATTTAAGTCTTTGATGGCCTTAAAATGGGTTTTGGCTGCCCGGGCGACAATATGGATCGGCGTATCCTGAAAGCATTCAACATGAATCCGGTCAAAGCTTAACGGCGGGTAAAGGTCCTGGTCTGTAAATTGAAAACCGAATCGTTGCGGATTCGTCAGAATTATTTTGGCCGAGATAACCCTGAACATATACCGTTGGGTTTCAAGCGGTAGGTAAAGCTCATAGTAATCGTTTGATTTTTGAGATACAATTTCTGATTCCAATCCCAGTTCTCCCATATTATAGGCGGCGGCTGAAAGGGTCCAGGAGCCCAGCATTTTGTAAAGGTCCTTAAAATAATTAATGGCAGCCAGGGTGGATGCAAATATGTTTCGGCGTTCATCGATTTCCGCATTAATCCTGAGCTCGTATTTTTGGCCGGTTGATTTTAAGAACTGCCAGAAACCGATGGCCCCTTTGCGCGAGCCGGCATGGGGCCTGAGTGCACTTTCGATAATCGCAATATATTTTAAGTCGTCGGGCATTTCGTTTTCACTCAGCATTTTTTCGATTATCGGCAGGTACCGAGTGGAGCGTTTTATCCACAGAACCACCTGCGGTCGATCCCAAATGGTGAGCAGCAACTCCTTTTCCAACCGTTCGCGCACTTCTTGACTGGCAAGATCAACTGGCTCGCCGCAAAAGTCGATGGGCTCTGTGATTTTTACGCTGGCCATCAGCGAGGGCCAGGCGGAAGGGGATTGAATTCCAAGCTCCTGTCCGCCGGAGATACCTGCATCCGATAGTATGATGAACAGCACCGCAAAAAAGTAGCGCATTAGATCCTGCTTTAAAATGAATAAACCGCACGGGTGGAAGAATATAAAGTCCATATCCCGACGACAATAAAAAAAATACCGGCACCCATTTTGATATAATTTACGGGAATTACCCGGCTGACCCCTGCTCCGAAGAGGACTGCGATTAACGAACTTAGCACCAGCGCCCCGGCGGATCCTAAAAATACTGAAGTCCTGGAGTTGCAATCGGCCGAGAAGCAAAACGTTGCCAGTTGAGTCTTGTCGCCCAGTTCAGCCAAAAAAATTAAACCAAATGTTGTCAGCAGCATTTTGAAATCCATACGGGTCCTCACTATCGTTCATATTTTGGATTTTAGATTTTGGATTTTGGATTTAATGACCGACCAAATAGCTGAGCATCGACTTCTATCAATTTCAATCGACTCGGCTGCCTTCGATAAACTCAGGCCCTGAGCTTGCCGATGGGAGCTCGTCGCAGGCCACAATCCAAAATCAAGGTAAATGACATCACAGAGCTCTTAGATATTCCGGCTTCAGCGGGATCTGGCCTGCCAGGGCCTGGTCGATCAATCGGATGGTGGTATCCTTTTCTTTTGGGAATCTGGCCTTAATCGGCAGGTAGTTGGAAGCGTGATTGGCATGGAAAAGCCCTCTGGTCAGGTCTGTGCTGGCGATCATTGTCTTTAATTCAGCCAGCATTTCCTGCGGCTCAATCAATCGAAATGCTCCGGATTCATAGTCATCAAACAGAGGCGTTGCGGGGATGAGCATCAGGCTTAAGGCGCCGACATAATCCGGATCGATCGCTGAAAGGACGCGCCCGGTCTCCTTAGCATGAATCTGTGATCGTTCCGGCCCGGCTATGCCCAAAAGCACGGTAACCGAAAGTTTGAATCCAGCCTGTTTTGCTTTTCTGCCCATTTGAATCATATGCGCGGCGGTGGCGCCTTTGTTTATTTTCTTTAAGGTAACGTCGTCGCCGGTCTCCAGCCCCATGTAAGCAATACCGACCCCGTGGGCTTTGAGCGCCTTGAGCTCATCAGCGGTTTTCATATTTAAGGCTTTGGCATTGGCATACAGCCCCACCCGGGTAACCCAGGGCAGTTGCTTTTCAATTTCTTTGAGTATTTTTAAAAGCCTTTTCTGGGGAATAATCAGAGCATCGCCGTCACACAAGAAGACACGGCGCTGTCGCCGGCAGTACCTGGCCGCAAAAGCGATATCTGCCATAATGATGGAATCGGGTTTTATGCGGAAGCGCTCGCCCTTGTAGGTTCCGCAGAACGTGCATTTATTACGCGAGCATCCCACGGTTACCTGCAGCAATATGCTGTTGGCTTCACTGGGGGGTCTTATGATGTTTCCTTCATAGTGCATGATTTTGAATCATTCAGTCCTATATTCAAGCGGACTGACTTTTTGAATCAGTCCGTTTAATGGCTTTTTTAACCATTTTGTGTTTTCAAAGCAACTGTTTTCTTCAGGCAGCGCCTGGTGGGGTATCGTCTAAATCCGTATCTTCACATTCCTTGGCCTCAATATCATCTTTGAGATAGTTATACAGGCTTCCGCTATAAGAACACTTGATGGCCTCTTTGATTCTTTTTATCAGGTACTCGCTGATCGCTGCTTCGCCGTCAATTCTTAAGCGAAAAGCAATAAGTCTCTGTAATTTTTTATCCTGTTTATCACGATCCGGCACCATCCGCATGACACGTTGAAACACCATCTGAAACAGACCGTCCTGCTTCTCGATTGAAATTATTTTATCCGTCATGATTTTTTCTCCTGCGGGTAAAAAATTAATTTTTACTGGTTGCCAAAGCCATTTTGCGCCCCGCAATCCGGACACGTCCAGGTGATGGCATTACAGGACATTCCCCACATGTTTTCTTGCATGCAAGCCTGGCAAATACAAAACCCGCAGCGGCACGTCCAGCAAAAAGGAAATGTCATTCCACAACAATCGCAGTCAGGGTTTTTGATGCGACGTCGTTTTCTGCGGTATGCAGTTCCTGTGGCCGGCGCTTTCATGATTGTTGTTTTAAATCTTTAATGCTATAGGGTTTTTGAATTTGAAACGCTCACCTTAGGTTATACCCAAGACGGCTTTTGCACGCCTGCAATTATACCGCTTTTCATAGTAATGTTCCGAATTACGGAATTGCGGTATAA
>CBDUUO010000121.1:0-8035 GCA_965370395.1 uncultured bacterium | reverse complement strand
TCAATGCTACCTTCCCATCTAATGATAAATCCATTGAAGACCTCCTTTCAGTTGGGTTCAGTGTTTTTAAATCCATCCGCCACGTTTTGGAATGTTAGCGGCTTTTTACCATACTCCGGTGCAAGGATTTTATTCTGCATAGTAAATGCCATGGTCCGGTCCACATCCACAACCAAAGGGCCGTCTGTCGAAAGGCGGATGGTCGCCTTCTGTCCCCTTTTGATTTCTATTTCGCGCTCACCATCTAGCGCCAACACACAAGGATTTAAGATGATATCCACTTCTTCGCCGGGTGCCATCAGTTGCACGGTTTCCACAGACACGGTTTCAACGACCCCGGGGGCGATGGGCGCCGTAACCGGCCGTCCATTGCTGCCTAATTTCAGATGCATGCTGAAAGGATCGGCAGGAGCGATGGAACGGAGCATCCCGCCGATGGAGGAAAAGCCGATACTTGCCGGACTGGAGCGATTCAAAAAAATCTGTCTGATTTTATCCATTTTCCATACGGCACGTGAGCCGATAAAAATATCATCACATACCACTGCATCGACAATGGCAATATCAACGGGCTGCCCTTCGGCCATGACTTCAAGCCAGGTGGAAGTAAAAGTTCCTTCTTTTCGGGAGACTTTTCCGGTGGCGATCAGGCCGGCGGCAATCCCTGCAATCGTTCCTTCAATCATGTAAGGGAATACGTTGTTGGTGCCGGTTGAGACCGGAAGAATAGGGACATGGCATGTGCCCTTGGCAACTACGCGATTGGTTCCATCACCGCCTAGCGTGATAATGCAGTCGGCACCGTTTTTCATCAGCATCTCGGCTGCACGCATGGAGTCTCTTTGATCTGCCTTGGTTTTAAAAACCAACGGTGAGATGTCCATACCGATTTTCAGGCTATCAAGTGCCCGGTCAACAATGCCGTAATAGTCGGGCATATAGCTTATCTGCCTCACGCCTGCTGCCTCCAGGCCGAGCAGAATACGCCGCACGATTCTAACCTTCTCCTGGTTATTAAAAACACTGCCGTAAGCAACCAGCCTACGAATATCGGTTCCAGAGGCTGGATTGGCGATAATGCCGACCAATGACATCTTTCTAACCTTTCTCTCTTTCCGCGGGTCCGTTGGGGTGCAAACATCAGCGGGTGTCTTAACAAGGCGTTAGCGGGTTAAGACACCCAGCCACTAGCCATTACGCCATCACTTTTTTAACAGCATCAATGAGCTGCTGCTCGCTCGGTATGTAGGCCTGCTCCAACGGCTGTGAAAAGGGAACCGGGCAAAAAGGCGCGGCCACCCGCAGGATCGGTGCATCCAGGTAATCAAAGGCTTTTTCAGCCACCAGTGCGGCAATTTCGGCCCCTGATCCGGCGAATTTCACTTCTTCGTGCACGATTACCAGCCGGTGGGTCTTTTTGACGGATTCGATAATGCTCTCCTCGTCCAGCGGGTAGAGCGTACGCGGATCCACTACCTCTACACTGATCCCGTCGGCGGCAAGCTTTTCGGCCGCGCTCAAGGCGGTATGAACCATATTGGCCGTGGCCACGACAGTGACGTCTTGGCCTTCGCGCTTGATATCGGCCTGGCCAAAGGAGATGGTGTAATCCCCTTCAGGAACCTCCCCCTCAAGAGCATATAGCATTTTATGTTCCAGAAAAACCACCGGGTTGTCATCGCGAATCGCTTCGATCAGGAGCCCCTTGGCATCATAGGGCGTGCTGGGCATGACCACCTTCAGCCCGGGCAAATGCATGAACAGGGCTTCCAGGCACTGGGAATGCTGGGCCGCTGCCCCGATCCCGGCGCCGCATGCGGCGCGCATAACCATGGGGATTTTGGCTTTGCCGCCGAACATATATTTCATCTTGCCTGCCTGATTATAGAGCTGGTCCAGGGCCACGCCGATAAAATCGACAAACATCAATTCAATAACCGGTCTGAGACCGACGGTTGCCGCTCCCACCGCTGTCCCGACGATCGCACTTTCGGTAATGGGGGTGTCCTTCACCCGCTTGTCGCCAAACTGGTCCAGCAGCCCCGCAGTTACACCGAAAATTCCGCCATAAACCCCTACATCCTCACCGGCAATATAAATATTGGGATCACGCGCCATTTCAACCTTATGGGCGTCGTTTAACGCTTGCGCAAAAGTCATATTCGGCATTTTTCAATCCTCCTTTTTGGTTTCCGTTTTTTTATCGATGTTGAGCCGTTAAGTGCCTAAGTGTATACATCTTCTGTGAGTTCGGAGACATCGGGAAACGGGCTTTCTTCGGCAAATTGTTCGGCGCCTGCCAGTTCTTTTTGAAGCGTACTCTTAATCTCTTCAATTTTGCTGTCTGTCAGCAATTCCATCTCCAGCAGTTTTTGTTCCAGCCGCGGAATAGGATCTTTTTCCTTCCACTCTTCAAGTTCCGCATTATCGCGATAATCACAGGGATCGCCCTCAAAATGCCCCCGGTGGCGATAGGTTTTGCATTCAACCAGAGACGGTCCCTTGCCCTGGCGGGCCCGGCTGATGGCTTCGGCGGTCGCTTCATAGACCGCAATGACATCATTTCCGTCCACAACAACGCCGGGCATATCGTATCCCGCCGCGCGGTCGGCCACATTGGGAACGCACATGGAGTTGAGCGTACAGGAGGAGATGCCGTACATGTTGTTTTCATTGACAAACACCACCGGCAGCTTCCAGCAGGAAGCCAGATTCATGGCCTCATGGGTGGTTCCCTGGTTGGAGGCGCCGTCACCGAAAAAGCACACGGCCACACTGTTGTTGCCCAAATACTGGCAGGCCAGCGCAGCCCCGGAAGCCAGCGGCGGACCGCCGCCCACAATACCGTTGGCACCCATAATGCCAAGATCAAGATCGGCGATATGCATGGAACCTCCCTTGCCCTTGCAGTAGCCGGTTTTTTTACCGAACAGTTCGGCCATCATCTTCTTGATGTCGCCGCCCTTGGCAATGAGATGCCCGTGGCCACGGTGGGTGCTGGTGATATAATCCTTATCGGTCAGATTCGCGCAAACGCCGGTGGCAACAGCTTCTTCACCCACATACAGATGGACAAAACCGGGGATTTTGCCGTCCGCAAAAAGTTCGGCAACACGATTTTCAAAGTTTCGAATCTTGACCATGGTGGTATACATCTTAATTAATTGTTCATTGGTCAGGTCCATTGCTTTCCTCCTTGTTTTAAGGTTGACAAAACAGCTTCATAAAATACCATCAATTTCTCTGCGTTGGGCTATCCCTCCTTTCCCAAAAAGCGTTTCTAATTCGCCCGGATGAAAACCGTCACAGCCGCGTTGGCCACGACGATTTGATCGCAGTCCGGGGCGAAATTGAGCACACAAAGCCCCTTGGCGTTCATCCCCCCTTCAACCGCGCGGGCGGTTTTTTGTCCGATGGGGACAGTGGCCTTTACCTGCTCCAGGTCCACCTTATCCGGTTTCGGACAGGCCACCAAAATATCCACCTGGATGGCTTTCAGATCCTCGATTCCCAGAATTTCCACCAATCCGCACAGACAGCTTCTGGAAATGGCGTCTTTTACAGCCCTGCAAGCCGCCTTGGTAACGTCTTCCCCGTGCAGATCCGCCCCTGTGCCGATTTCAACGATAAAACGTTTTGTTCCCATCAGCTTACCTTTCTGATTTGATCGTTTCCGGATGCGCTTTGGCTTGCATCCATCATCTCCTCTGCACGATATGAACTTCTTACCAACGGGCCGGAGGCCACGGATGTAAACCCCATGCCGCGGGCGGTTTCGGCCCACATCTCAAATTCTTCCGGCGGGACATAACGCGCCACCGGCACATGATCTTTGGACGGTGCCAAATACTGCCCCAGGGTGAGCAACATACAGCCGGCATATTTCAAATCCATAAGGGTTTTTTTGATCTCGTTTTCCGTTTCGCCAAGACCTAGCATAAGCCCCGATTTGGCCATAAGTCCCTTGCCTGCGGCGTATGACAAAATGCCTAATGAGCGCCGATAGTCGGCCACCGGGCGAACTTTGGCATACAGTCGCGGCACGGTTTCAATGTTATGGTTGAACACGTCCGGCCGGACTGCGCATACCGTGTCAAGGGCCGGGATGGCCCCGTTAAAATCCGGCACCAATACTTCCACAGACACGTCGGGACATTGTTTGCGGATCTGTTGGATGGTCCTGGCAAAATGCCCGGCGCCCCCGTCGGGCAAATCATCCCGGGTCACAGAGGTGACCACCGCGTGCGTTAACCCCAACTGCTGCACTGCCATAGCGACCCGTTTGGGTTCCCCGTCATTCGGAGCATGGGGTGCGCCCTTGTCCACTGCGCAAAATCGGCACCTGCGGGTGCAACGTGTTCCCAGGATCATGAAGGTGGCGGTGCCCCGGTCAAAGCATTCCCCCTGGTTGGGGCAATGGGCGCTCTGACAGACGGTGGCCAACTGTAAACGCTCCAGTCGCTTTTCCATACGATCTGCAGCCTTAAGGTCTGTTGCGGATATAACCAGCCATTGCGGGCGCCCACTGGGTTTAGCTTTGATTTTCTCACATGCGGTATAATGGTGCCGGCTGCAAAAATTCGCTGCAAAGCGCTTTTTCACATCCGATATATCCACGGGAACGCCCATCTCACGATCCATGGAAGTTATTTTCTCACCTGGCTGACCGCAGGGAACGATCAGGTCGAACCACCTCGGGTCTGTACAAACGTTTAAGGCGATCCCATGGTAGGTGACCCACTTGCGCACCGCCAGCCCGACACTGGCGATCTTGGCCCCGTTAACCCACACACCCGGTTTTCCCTTTTTAAATTCAAAAACCAGCTGGTAGCTCCGCAGCACATCGGCAATGGTATCGAGCAGTCGCTTCAAAAAAGCGTGCAGATCTTTGTCGCTGACCTTAACGATGGGATAGACCACCAGTTGACCCGGTCCATGAAACGTCGCCTGACCGCCGCGGTCAACTTTATATAATTCAACACCACGTTGTTGCAACGCCGCTTCAGAAATGCACAGATCCTTTTGGCTTCCGCTTCGCCCGAGGGTGACCACGGATGGGTGCTCCACCAGAACCAGGCGATCGGGTGCAGATCCGTTGATCCGCTCTTCAACCAGATCGAGCTGACGCTGCAAAGCCTGGTGGTACCCTAAACGCCCCCAGTCCAAAATTTCAAAAACAGTGTCTTTCAAGCCGATATCTTAACTTCGGGGTAGATAAAGCGCCCAATTCAATGCATCCCGGCCGGCATCCACGATCGACTCCGAAAACGTGGGATGAACCCGAATGCTGTTAGCAAGTTCTTTTAGCGTGCATTCCAATTGCATGGCCAGAACTGCTTCACCCACCAATTCCGTTGCATTGGCGCTAACGATGTGAACCCCCAAAATCTCACCATAGCGGGGTTCTGAAACAATTTTTACTGCCCCGACCATTTCGTCGCAGGCCATGGCTAATCCGTTTACCGCATAAGGAAAATCGCCGACCACCACATCGATTCCTTTTTTTTCGGCCTCTTCTTCCGAAAGCCCTACCGCGCCCACCTGGGGAATGGTCCAAATACCGCGGGGGATCAGGTGAAAGGGAAACAATACGGCTTGACCCATGGCATTCTCGGCGGCCGTTACCCCCGTGGACGAAGCGGCGTGGCTGAGCATCCATCCACCGATGGCATCACCAATGGCATAAATTCCCGGAACCGACGTCTCCAGCTTGTCGTTGACGGCAATGCTGCCGTCTTCATTCAATTTGACTCCCACCTGATCCAGTCCGGTTTGGGCGGTATTGGGCTTGCGTTGGGAGATGAGAACCTTTTCGACCTTGACGACCTTTTCGTCGCGTCCAACGAGAACGGCTTTATAGCTCTTTTTCAGTTTGCGGACGGATTCAAGGGTACACTTTAACAGCAGTTCAACCCCCTGTTCCCGGAGAGCCTGGGCGATGCGCTGACTCGTTTCCCGATCTTCATGGGGAAGAATCCGGGACTGTTCGGTGGCCAAATACACCTTGGATCCAAATACGGCGAGAGTATTGGCAATTTCCACTGCCATCGGAAGGGATCCCCAGACCAGCACATTCGCAGGGATTTGCTCCAGATCCATGAACTGATCCGTCGTCATGGCTACTCCTTCAAGACCGGGAATATCGGGGATATCAAGACAGCTGCCGGTGGCGACAATTATTTTTTTAGTTTCCAGGACGGTTCCGTCGACGTCTACCTCCCGGTCATTTTTTAAAACCGCTGGTCCTCTGACAACCTCCACCCCATTGTTGGCAAGCAGCCCTTCCATGCCCATGCGAATATCGCCGGCCACGCCGTTTTTCCTTTCCACAATGGCCTTAAAATCCAGCTCTTCGACCACCACCTTGAGACCAAACCTATGCCCCATGCGGATATTTTGAAGCAGATAGGCACTGCGCTGCCAAATCTTGGTGGGAATGCAACCACGGTTGACACACGTGCCTCCGATTTCTCCGGCCTCGACCAATGCCACTGCACCACCCAGCTGGGAAGTGCGGATGGCCGCGGCATAACCTCCGGGCCCGCCTCCGATCACCACGACATCAAACATATGATCACCTCTATTTCGGTATTCACGATCAAAGAATGTGTATTCGACTAGATTGGTTTTGCCAATCCGGTCATGATTAAATAGGGATTTTCCAGGTACCGGGTCACGGTCTGCAGAAACTCGGCCGCCGGGGCCCCGTCCACAATTTGATGGTCAAACGTCAAATTCAGAAACATCATTGACCGGATAGCGATCTCGCCGTTGTAAACTGCGGGTTTTGCTTTAACCCGCCCGATCCCTAAAATACCGGTTTCAGGCGACTTTAATATGGGGGTGACGCCATCTACCTGAAACATGCTCACATTTGAAATGGTAAATGTTCCCCCGGTGACCTCGTCAACCGTTAGAGTTCCTTCCCGAGCTTTACGCGCCAGTTCTCTGGCCTCGCTGGCAATCTCGAAAAGATTTTTTTGGTCGGCATCCCGCAATACCGGTACAATCAACCCCTCAGACAAGGCCACGGCAATGCCCATGTGGACGGAATCGTGCAGCAGAATTTCTTCGCCAATCAGCGTGGAGTTCATGATGGGATGCTGCTTCAGGGCCCGGGAAGTTGCCAGAATGATGGTGTCATTATCAGAGATCCTGACCGTATCATCTTGCTTATATTCTTCTCTGACCATGTCGCGGAATCTAATCATTTCAGTCGCGTCCACTTCGGTAAACATCGTCAATTGAGCCGTGTTGTGAAGACTGGCATGCATATTTTCGGCAATCGATCTTCGGATACCGTTGAACGCCATCGATTTGACCGGAGGGGTGAAATCCTCGTGTTTTTTCAAATCCAGGAATCGCTGAACATCCTTCTTAGTGATCTTTGCGCCTTCCCCGGTCCCTTCGATAGAAGCGATATCCAACTCTGCCTGCCGGATCATTTCGGCAGCCACAGGGGTCATTTTAGGTGCCGGCGGTCCCTCTTCATGAAAACGCTTAACATCGGCTTCGGTAATCCGGCCGTTGGGACCGGTACCCGCTGCTGATGCCAGTTCAACACCCAGTTCCTTGGCCAAACGACGGGCTGCCGGGGTAGCCGGTACAAACTTCTTTTCCGCCGGTTTTTCAGCTGGAGGTGCCGGGTGACCGGAGGCAGGTTCGGCTTCCTCGACAACTTCGCCAGCCTGAATGCCCTCAATGCGTTCGGGTTGCTCCCCAGGCTCGGCGATAACCGCCACAATGGTTCCCACGGGAACCTTTGTTCCTGCTGAAACTACGATTTGAAACACAATGCCACTGGCCGTCGCCTCTACGACATTGGTTATTTTTTCGGTCTCCACTTCAAAAAAAGGCTCTCCTTTTTCAATCGTGTCCCCTTCGGATTTAAACCATTTGCTAATCTTACCCTCTTTCATCGTCATGCCCCATTTGGGCACGGTTACATTCACCGCCACTTTATTATCCCCCTGTCATATTAAAGAATAAAAAGCCCTCCTTTAAGATTTGACGCATAAGGAGATTAAAATTTTTC